>JAAZNO010000261.1 GCA_012798275.1 Chloroflexota bacterium | reverse complement strand
GAATTGCTCCAGATCCATGCGAATCTGGGCGAAGCAGGTGTAGCGGCCGTTCTTCCCCTCGAAGCCCACCCGGTAAATGCTGCGATCCTCGATTTGTTGGGGATACCAGCCGTCCTCCTCCAAAAATGTCCCTAAAGTCGCAAAAGCCTGCTGTCCGTTTTCTACTTCAGAGCCGACGTGATTCATCATTGTTCTCCTTCGAAAATAGAGAGTCGTGAGAAGAAAGTCGTCACAGTTTCTGCCCATGGATTGCGGCTTACAACTCACATGGCAACTGTTCAGTCACTGACTAAAAAACGCAAGGTTTCATGGTGATCGCTAAAGATTGAGAATCAACTTTTGCCCCCTATCCCCTGGCCCCTTCCCCCCGCGCGCCGGGGGGAAGGGGAACTTTTTTTGTGGGGTTTTGCAGGCGGGCTACGCCCGCCTGCAAAACCCCCTTATTTTTTCTCCCCTCCCCAACGGCGTTTGCGCCGTTGGGGAGGGGGCTGGGGGAGGGGCAAAAGCTACAGCTCACAAAGGTTCATCCATCGCCGTCGAACTACCCGATGCCAGGCTGAACAATGACCGCACATTTTCTTTTTTGGATGATGTGCGCAGCACATGGCGTCTCCCTCGAAAATTAGCGAGTCAGCGAATTACTGGCGCTCACACGTGCCCACATTCACACGCGCCCCCGTTCACACGGCGAATTCCGCCACCATGAAGGTGTGATCTGAGGGCCGCTCGCCCTGGCGCGCTTCGACGTCCATCCAACAGGCGATGGCTTTCTCTGCCAGCGGGGAGGTCGCCCAGATGTGATCAATCCGCCAGCCCAGGCCGCGCTCCACGGGATTCCGCGCGCGATAATCCCAATAGCTGAAGTGCCCCGGCTCGCCGGGGTGAAGCCGGCGGAACACGTCCACAAAGCCCCAACGTCGCACTTCCTCCAACGCCGCCTGCGCCTCCGGGTGGAAGTCCACATGCCCGCGCAGGCCCACCGGATCGTAGACGTCAATGTCTTCGGTCGCCACATTGAAGTCTCCGACCCACAACACCGGCATCTCCGGCGTGAAATGGCGCTCCAGGAACGCGCGCAGACGGCGGAACCAGGCGAGCTTGTATTGGAAATGCTCCGACTCCGGCTCGCGCCCCTGCGGGACGTAGGTGTTGAGCACGTGAATACCGCGATAGACAGCACGCAGGAAACGCGGTTCATCGGCCGGCCCGCCGTCGTCAAAGCCCGCGCCGACCTGCTCCGGCGCCTCACGACTGATGATGGCGACGCCCGCCTGGGCCTTCTGTCCCCGAAAGATGACGTGATAGCCCGCTGTCTCAATCTCCGCCGCCGGGAAATCCTGATCCTGCACCTTGGTCTCCTGGACGCAGAGCACATCTGCCCGCTCCCGCGCCAGCCATTCTAAGATGATGGGCAGCCGGGTGCGAATGGAGTTGGCATTGAACGTCGCAATCTTGAACATCGCTCCCCTTTCACATGTCGCGTGAAGTCTGCACCTCTCGCTCCGGTGAACGCCGAAGAAAGAAGGGCCAGGCCCTCCAGCCTGATGCCCGGCGGCGCCCTCACAGCAGCCAGTTGAGCCACAGGGTCGTGGTGACGATGCCCAGCACGGTGGTCACCAGCACCCCCAGCGTGGCCAGCGGCACGTCCGCCCCATAATCCCGCGCCAGAACGCTGGCCAGGATCGCCGTGGACATCCCGCCGTTGATCACCAGGGCCGCGCGCGTGATGCCCTCGAGCCCCAACAGCTCCGCGAGCGCCAGCGCTAGCAGCGGCGCGATGATCAGCCGCAGCACGACCAACGCCGTCAGCGCCGGCGCCTGCCGCCTCTGCCAGCCGTGGGAGAAAGTCTCCGCCAGCTGCACCCCCAGGAGCACCATCAGCAGCGGGACGGCGCCATTGGCGATGAGGTCCAGCGCCTCGAGCAGGGCTTTCGGTAAGATCAGGCCGCTCAGACGCAGGAGCAGGCCCAGCAGCGCGGCATAGATCACCGGCGTGCGCACCACACGCCGCAACGCGCCTCTCAGTGCCGCGAGACGTGCACCTTCAGGTTGCTGGGTCACCGCAAGATACAGACTGGTCAGGGGTATCAACAGCACGTTGAAAAGGACGACATGAAACATCCCCGGCAGGCGGGCGACCTCGCCATAGGCAAAGAGCAGCACCGGCAGCGCAAAAGCGCCGGCATTGACGAGGACCACCGAACACGCCAGCGCGCCGCGAGCCGCGCGATCGAGACGCAACCAACGTGCGACCAGCGTGGTCAGCGTCAGCAGCACCACGACTTCCAGGAACACCGCCAGCGCGACGCGCGCCATCTCTGCAAGCGAGCCTTCGGCTCTGAGGAGCGCCTGCAAAGTCATCGCCGGCACGAAAACGAGCATGCTCGTCCGCGCCAGGGCATCGCCGTTGAGCCGCAGGCGCGGCTGCAACAGGGCCACCAGCCCGGAAACGAGGAACACCGGTAAGACCACCGTGAATAGAACTTGCATGCCCCACGATTCCACGAGGATGTGATGTTCACATGTTCCCACGCCATTCTCGATGGTGTGCCCGAAGAACATGCCGACTCTCTAAGTATGCCTTGAACATCCGCTTTGTCAAACCATCACCCAAAACCGATTCCTTACCATTTCTCGCCCGAACGCCATCCATTCCAATGTGACAAAAGCCCAAAAGGATGGTACACTAGGGAATGCTAACATGTGGGGAGTTCAGCGAGAGCTTTCAGGTATGAATACGGTTTCTTCAACAGAAGAGCAAGCAGCGGTCGCAGCGAGTCAGCGCTGTCTACGTTGCGGACATCTCAATCCACCCGGCGCGCGCTATTGCAACAGTTGCGGCGCACTGCTGCGCTTGCCAGAAGAAGACCTTCTACCGGCTGCCTCAGTGGGCAATGCGGAAGAGGCCCTCCAACGTCTGCAACGCTTCCTGCCCCGCGTGGTGGCCAACAGCCTGTTGCACACCCCCGAAGGGCTGCGGAGTGAACGCCGCGAGATCACCGTGTTGTTTGTGGACGCGGTCGATTTCACGCATCTCTCGGCCTCCCTCGATGCCGAATCGGTGTTCAAGCTCATCAACGACTTTTTGGGCTTGATGGTGGCTTCCGTCCACCACTACGACGGCCTGGTGGATAAATTTACCGGCGACGGCTTGATGGCCGTCTTCGGCGCGCCGGTAGCCCACGAGAATGACGCCGAGCTCGCCGTGCGCACCGCGCTCGACATGCAACGCGCCATCGCCGAATTTGCCCCCATCGCTCAGACCCGCCTGGGCGCCCCCATTCAAATCCGAATTGGCATCAACTGCGGGCTGGCCGTCGCCGGCGTTTTAGGGACAGAGGCGCAGGCCGCCTACACCGTCATCGGCGAGACCGTGAACCTCGCCGCGCGGCTGGAATCTCACGCGCTGCCGGGCCACATTCTGGTCAGCGAGCGGGTATATCAGCAGACGCAAGCGCTGTTCAACTACCAGGCCCTTGGCGAGATGACGATTCGCGGGCTGGACACGCCGCTTCCCCTCTACGATCTGCTGAGCGAGCGCGCGATTCCGCTCGCAGTGCGGGGTCTGGCCGGCGTGCGCCCCGTCTTCCTGGGACACGCCGCCGAGCTCGAGCAGCTGGCAAAGGTGCGCACGGCGCTCCTCGAACAGCACACAGGGGGGATCGTTATCATCCGCGGCGAGGCCGGCATCGGCAAGACACGGCTGGTGGCCGAATGGCTCAGCGCGCTATCCCCAAATCAGGCCAACGTCTTCCAGGGACGGGGGCTGCCCTATGCGCAGGGCACGGGCTACGGGATTTTCCGTTCCCTGCTCCAAAACGCGCTGCGCGCCCTGCCCGGTGGCCTGGCGGGGGTAGAGCGGTACGTCTCGCCGGACCTCCGACCGCACCTGCGCGCCATTCTGGGCGTGCGGACCGCGGCGACTGAGCATTCCGCCCTGCGGGAATTGGAGCCGGAACAGATCAAAAAACTGACTTTGCTGGCAATGCGCGAATGGGCCGTGACCCTCAGCGCGGAATGCCCGCTCATTCTGATTTTGGAGGATTTCCACTGGGCCGACGATCTCTCG
>JAAZNO010000034.1 GCA_012798275.1 Chloroflexota bacterium | reverse complement strand
CACCTGCGTGTACGGCGTGTAGGCGTGCGGCCTGACCCCTTTCTGCCGTAAAATCTCCACATCGTACCCGGTGTAGCGCCGTTGTTTGGCGTGAAATTGCTCCAGGGTTTCGTAGTTGTAGTGGATCAGTGGCTGTTGGAGACGCCCCGCTTCCCCGTCGAGAAGCGCTTCCTCATGGACGGCGCGCTGTGGATCGTAGGTCGCGCGATCCGGGCGGAGCAGCCGCAGCTGATAGTCGGGCCACCAACCCGTCCCGCGCATGAGATGTCCAAAAATGTAGTTGTGCCGGGGAATCCACCACCCGACCTCCGTGCCGGCGGCGATCACCTGTCGAATTTCAGCGCCGAGTTCCGGGGTAGCGCGCTCGTCCGCGTCAATGAACAGCACCCACTTCGCGGCGTAGCTGGCAGAACGCGCTTCCGCGAGGGCGACGTTGCGCTGTGCGGAGTAATTCTCCCAGGGATGCTGGATCACGCGCGCTCCCGCCGCCTGCGCCAGGGCTACTGTGGCGTCGGCGCTGAAGCAATCCACGACGAGCACCGCGTCCGTCCATGCCACGCTTGCGATGCAGGCACGGATGTGACGTTCTTCGTTGCGGGTGAGGATGGCGGCTAAGAGCTCCATGCCCGAAGGATGTCCTGATAGGCCGCGCGCCAGGCGGGATCGTCTGTCGTTGTCAGCGCGCGTTTGAAATGGCGTCGCACTGCCGCACCGACGACGACCCGCTGTAGCCGGCCGCGATGCTTGCGATAGAGGCGCGCGCGGCTTTCCCACAAAAACGCCGTAGTCTGCGGGCGCGCCTGTCCCGTGCTGGCGCCGCCGTGATGGAGGACCTCCGCCTGCGGGACCAGCCATGCCTCCCAGCCCGACTTTTTCATCCGCCAGGCCCAATCAATTTCCTCGCAGTACATGAAGAATGCCTCATCTAGCGGGCCGACTTGGGTGATCGCGGTTCCTCGTGCCAGCATGGCCGCGCCGAGGGGATGGTCAATCTGGAAGGGGGTGTCCTTCGCGTAGTCAGAGGGCGCGTAACGACCATTAAAACGGCTTTCGTAAAACCGCGACGGCAGCATCCCCAGGTCAAACAGCGGTTGCGACACGCCAGGAAACCGAAACGCGCTGTGTTGCAGGCTGCCATCGGGATTGCGCAGACGAGGTCCGAGCAACCCCGCGCGGGGAAGGGCGTCAAAAGTTTCGAGCAACGCCTGCGTCGCGCCCGCGCAGATTTCGGTGTCCGGGTTGAGCAGCCAGACGAAATCGGGCATGGAAGTCGCTAGCAGGCGCTTCAGCACCAGGTTGTTCCCCCGCACGAAGCCGAGATTTTCGCCCGGCGTTTCGAGCTGCACCCAGGGATAACGCTCGCGTACCAGCGCCGCCGAGCCGTCTGTGGAGGCGTTGTCCACGACCCACACCCCCGCGCTGACCGCCGTTCGCGCCAGATCCTCGCGCAGCGTCTGCAAACAGCGGTCGAGCAGCGCGCAAACATTCCAGGAGACGATGATGACGGCTAACGTGCTCATGACGAGCCTCCCCGCCGCGCTAGTACTTTGTCAAACATCCATGGATATGTATGGGCAGCAGATTGATAGATTACCCCATATAGGGAAAACCCGCCTGGGGGTTTTCTTAACGAACTGACGCCCCGACCCATCAAATCAGCCTTGACAAAGTACTAGGGCTCCCAAATCTCCACGAGATGCGGATCCACCCGGTTGTTGATGGCGGCGATCTCCACATCTTCGTGGATCAGGCCCGACCAGAAATACAGCGACACACGCGGCGGCATTTCCACAATCTGAACGCAACCGGTGACCTCGGAGCGGCTGAACGGCGGGAGATACCAGTACTTGCCGATCTGTACCAGGTCAACGCCGGGGCGCCCAATCCCCCAGCGAAAGGGGTAGTTGCGCAGGCTGGTGTCGAAGTCGAGCCCCACTCGGAAAACGCCGGATTCTTCGGCATACCCCAGCGCGTTGAAATTCTCGTTGCTGCGATAGGTGCTCCCGGGCCAGGGGCCGGTGGTGCGGAGATAGGTGCCGCTTTCATT
The DNA here is from genome assembly GCA_012798275.1 of Chloroflexota bacterium. Lineage (GTDB taxonomy): Bacteria > Chloroflexota > Anaerolineae > B4-G1 > SLSP01 > JAAZNO01. The sequence goes on along the minus strand of JAAZNO010000034.1, from coordinate 2,726 downwards.
TTCCACCGTCAGTGTGAAGCAGAGCGTGTCTGAGATGACCAGCGTGGTGGGTTTGAGGGTCATTTCGCCGTTGAGAATGTAGGCCATGGGCCGTCCGGCGTTCACCAATGTCAGTGTGTCGGTGATAAACACCCGTTGTCCGACGGTGTCACGTGCCTCGGCGTACACGGTGTACTCGCCATTGGGCGGAGGCTCGGCGCCGGCGTCAATGCCGCCATCGTAGTCGAAGGTGTGAAACCCCTTGGTGTTGAGCGGCGTGCGTCGCTCCTCCTCTGGAACGTGATGGCGAACGCCTTCTTTGTCCAGCATGTACACCGTCAGCTCCTCGACGTCTTTGTGCAGGAACAGGTTGATGGTCACCCGGTCGTCAATGCCATCTTGATTGGGGGAGAATTCCTTGGGGTAGACGGAAAACCCCGTGATCTCCGGCAGGCTTGTGTCGGCGTTTTCGACTGTGAGGGCGCCGGTTTGAGTGACGCTCTCGCCGTCGTCGGTCGTTGCCGTGATTTTCCAGGTGTACACGCCATCGGGAAGTACCCGCTGCGTGATGCGGAAGGGGATGTCTTCTCCCGGCAGCAGGAAGCCTTCGACGACGCCGGGGAAAAGCACGGAGTAGGGTTCCTCATTCCGTCCCAGGGGGGTCGCATCCCGAAAGACGTAGTTCCGCCCCAGGGCATCCTCGAAGGTAATCGAGATGCGCGCGCTGCGGTTTAACTGAAAGCTGATGCGCGCCACGTCGTCTTTGCCGTCTGCGTTGGGCGAAATCACGCCGGGCGAGAGGGTGACGTTTTCCAAGAGGGGCGTTTGCCCACAGGCCGTCAATGTCAGCGCGGCCAGCAGCAGTACACAACATGCGCGCAGAATTTTCACGGATTGGGTCTCCTTAGCCACGAATTAGCCACGAATTCACGAATCGCTTACGTTCGCACGTGTGCACGTGTCCACGTTCTCACATGCGAATCAGTGTACCAGAGAGGGCAGGGAAGTCAAACTTCGAACGGCGCTCCCGCAGATTTGCCTCCCCCTGTCTTCGCATTACAATACGTGCGGGAGACCGATGCTATGTCGCGGCTACTGCACAGACTGACGTGTGCGCTCGTGGTAGCGCTGTTAATGCTCAGCTATCTTCCTGGCCCGCTTTCTGTGCTCGCGCAGACTCCGGAGCAGGATCCGCTGCAGCAGCTGGTGGAGGCGTTGCCCACGCGCGTGAAGGTTGGGCAGCTGGTCATGGTCTCCTTCCCTGGCGTGGAGGTGGGGAAAGACTCCGAAATCGCGGCGTTGATTTCTGCTTACGCCATCGGCGGCGTTTGGCTGCGCCCTGAAAACGGCAATTTCAGCTCTCCAGGCTCCGAACCTGAAGCCGGCGTGACCTCTATGGCCCCGGCAGAGCTGATTTCCATCACCAATCAGCTGCAAGGCCTTTCCTGGCGCCTTCCGCGGACCATCACGCCGCCGCTTTCCGACCTCCCGTTGTATCAGGGGTCCTCTTTACCGTTGCTCGTGGCCGTCGAGCCGGAGACTCAGGGCTTGCCCATCACCCGGCTCATCTCCGGCACGTCCCTGTTGCCCTCTGCCATGAGCCTGGGAGCTACCTGGAATCGCGCCCTGGCTGAAGCTGCCGGACAGGTCGCGGGACGGGAGTTGACGGCGTTGGGCTTCAATCTGCTGCTCGGCCCCAACCTGGATGTCCTCGACGATCCGCGCCCCGGCGAGGCCGCCGACCTGGGCACAGCGGCTTTCGGCGGCGACGGCTATTGGGTCGGCGAGCTGGGGCGTGCCTATGTCCGCGGCATCCATCAGGGGAGCCTGGGACGGATGGCGGTCATTCCGCGACATTTCCCCGGCCTGGGCAACGCCGACCGCCCGCTTTCTGAGGAATTGCCCACAATCCAGCGCTCCCTCGAGCAGCTTCAGCGCGTGGAACTGGCGCCTTTCCTCTCTATCACCGCTCAGACGCCCGGAGCTGAGGTGGCGGCGGATGGCTTGTTGGTGACTCACGCCCGGTATCAGGGCTTTCAGGGGACGATCCGGCAGAGCACGCGGCCTCTGAGCCTGGATTCCCAGGGATTGCAGGCAGCGATGACGCAATTTGGCGCCTGGCGGCAGTCTGGCGGGCTGCTGGTGGCCGATAATCTCGGCCTGCCGGCGCTGCGGCGGTTCTACGATCCGCGCGAGCTCACCTTCAATGCCCGCCAGGTCGCTCGCGATGCCCTGCTCGCGGGGAACGATCTGCTGATCCTGGATCGCTTCGCCGCGACCGAGGATTGGGCCGAACACTTCGCTAACGTGCGCACGACGCTGGATTTTCTGGCACAGCTCTACGAAAGCGACCCGACGGTCAAGGCCCGCATTGATGAAGCGGTCACCCGGGTCCTGCAGCTCAAGCTGCGGTTGAATCCCGATTTCTCGCTCACGGCGGCGCTGCGCGACGTCGCCGCGCCTGACGCGGCGTTAGGGCAGGGGACAACCGTCAATGCGCAAATTGCCGTGAATGGCATCACTCGCCTGGCGCCGCTGGCAGACGATCTGTTGCCGCCGGCGCCGGCGGAGGACGCGCGGCTCGTCATCTTTGTCCAGGAGCGAGCCGTGACGTTGGCCCCGGATGGCCCGACGGTGGCAACTTTGCCGCGCGAGCTCGTGTCCCGTACCTTACTGCGGCTTTACGGCCCGGAGGGGACAGGTCAGGTGCGCCCCGATCACGTGACGATCTATTCCTTTGAGGAACT
>JAAZNO010000260.1 GCA_012798275.1 Chloroflexota bacterium | reverse complement strand
GGCTCGTGTCAGGCTGGGGATTCCATCCCCAGCCGACCCGTGAGCCGTCGCCGTCGCTGCTCACGGGTTATGGCTCACAGGGTAACTGTTCAGCCACTGACTAAAAAAAAACGGAAGATTTCCTGACGGTTGCTGAAGATTAAGAATCAATTTTTGCCCCCTATCCCCTTCCCCTTCCCCCCGCGCAGCGCGGGGGGAAGGGGAACTTTTTTTGTGGGGTTTTGCAGGCGGGCTACGCCCGCCTGCAAAACCCCCTTATTTTTTCTCCCCTCCCCAACGGCGCCTGCGCCGTTGGGGAGGGGCAGGGGGTGGGGCAAAAGCTACAGCTCACAAAGGTTCATCCATCGCCGTCGAGCTACCTGGCGCCAGGCTGAACAATGACCGCACATTTTCATTCCACTCTCAGGCTGCCTCGGAATGAATTCCGGGTGTGCTACGTCAAGCTCGCTGAAGCGAACTCTCCAAACAACGCGCTTCAGCGCGGAGAACTATAGGACGCTAATTTTCGCAGATTGACGCAGATTCTTCTCTCATCGGCGTTCATCGGCATCCAGCTCTTTAATCAGCGCCGCCATCAAGGACACCGGGCCAGCGCTCAGTCCGAGATCGTCCAATCCTTGTCCGACTGGAGCTCTACCTGGAATTCAGAAACCAGGTCGTTGCCGTCGCAATCCTGGACCAACAGATCATACGTCCCCGGATTGAGGAAGAATATGCGCTGTCCGCCTTGAGCGGCAATGGACTCACTCGTGCCCAGCCAGTCCTCGCCCCAGGAATCCGCGGTGACGTCAGAAATGTAAACGTAGCAGATCTCCACACTGGACTCATTCTTCACCCGCAGGGAGACCAGGCCCGGGCCGCCTACCGTGAGCGTGTAATCGTCACTCACTCCCCAGGCGGTAGCGAGCACCATTTCGTCACAATCGCTCACCCTCACGTCATAAGCTCCTGCCGGCACCTCGAAAGCCCGTGAGTCATCGGGATAGAGGTACTCATCGCCGCCGAGCCAGTCCTCGCCCCAGTTTTCTGCTTCAGACGAGGAGATCTGCACGTAGCAGATGGTATATCCGCTGTAATTGTCCACCGTGATCTGGAAACTGCCGGTAGCAGGGACGGCCGTCGGGCCAGAAGTGACAACCACCCGCGATGTCGGCGTCGCCAACTCCGGCAGCGATGTAGGCAGGACACCCACGACCGCCGTCGGGGTCGCTGTCCCCCCGTCAAACAAGCTGCCGTTGCCAAGCCACACCACCAGCCCACAGATGAGGCTCGCCCCCAGGATTAGCGCGCCCAGGCCGCCGAGGATCCACACCCATGGCGACCGGCGTTTTTTGGGAGGCTCTGCCGCAGAGGGTGGCAGCTGTCCGGCGGAAGGAAACGACGGATAAGCCGCTGCCGGCGGTGCGGGCGGTAGCTGCCCGGCGGAGGGCGACGGCGAATAGGGCGCGGCGGGAGTGGCCGAGGGCATTTGCACCGTGGAAGGCAATGGCGAATAGGCCGCGGCCGAAGGTGAAGGAGGCAGCTGCCCGGCAGAGGGCAACGGCGGATAAGCCGCAGCAGAAGGCAAGGGTGACGCCTCCGCCGGAATCGGCGAGGGCATGGCCGGCGCCGGCCGTTGGCTCACCAGCGCGTCGAGCATCGCGGCGGCGGAGGGAAAGCGCCGATCCAGCTGCAGCTCCATCGCCCGCGAAATCACGGCCTCCATGGCCGGCGAGATCCGCGCGTTGAGCGTCCGCGGCGACTTGAAAGCGCCCGGCATCGCCATCCGCTGCGTGGCGGTCGGCGGCGCCTGCCCGGTAAGC
>JAAZNO010000033.1 GCA_012798275.1 Chloroflexota bacterium | reverse complement strand
TCCAACTTCCTGAAGCCTATCAGGAGGTCTTGTATTGGCGTCTCTCGGACCACAAACGCCTGCTGGTGATCCTGAATGTGGTGGGCCTTCTGACGATGGGGGTGATGCTCGGCGCCTTCACGGCCTGGGCGCAGCGCTGGCACCCGCTGCAGATGGGGAACTTTAGCGCCTTGCAGCTGCTGGCAATCCTCGCCATGGCCATCCTGACCGTCGTGGTGCACGAGCTGGTGCACGGCCTCGCGCTGCGCTGCTACGGCGCGCGACCTGCTTACGGTGTGTTATGGAATGGGATGATGTTCTACGCCACGGCCGCCGGGCACGCTTTCCCGCGCAACGCCTATCTCGTCATCGCGCTGGCGCCACTGGTGGGATTGAGCCTCGTCGCGCTGGGAGTGCTGGCGCTGCCTCTCCCGGGCTGGCTGACCTTTGCTGTCATCCTCTGCGCCGCTTTCAACGTCGGCAGCGCCTGGGGGGATCTGTGGCTGGTGCGGACGGCGCTGCGCTATCCGCGCGCGGCCTACATCGTGGACGAGAAAGACGGGATGCGCGTGTTTCTGCCCGTGGAAGGCTAGCGCGCTGACGCCGTTGCCATGACAGCGCCCCCGCTCACTGGCGGGGGCGCCGTGCTTATGCCAGGGGCCGTTTACTCCGCCTTGCGCAGGTAGATGAACCAGTAGACCCCGCCGACCATCAGGGCGCCGCCGATGATGTTGCCGATGGTGACCGGGAGCAGGTTTTTGAGGAAGAAATTGCCCCACGTGAGGGCACCATAGCTGGCGAGGGTCTTGCCGGCGTCCACGAAGGCCGGCAGCTGGAACACGGTCGGGTCAAATTGCTTGATAAATAATCCGACCGGAATGAAGTACATGTTGGCGACGCTGTGCTCGAAGCCGGCGGCCACAAATCCAGAAATCGGGAAGATGATGGAGAGGATCTTGTCGGTCGTGCTGTGGGCGGAGAAGCACAGCCAGACTGCCATACAGACCATGGCATTGCACATGATGCCGAGCGCGACGGCGGGGATGAACTCGAGGCTCGACTTGGCGTTGGCGATGTTGAGCGCCGTGAGACCTACTGCACCGTTGCCGAAGGTATATTGCCGGGTGAAGTACATGATGAGCGCCGTGAGCACCGATCCCACAAAGTTGCCGACATAGACAATCCCCCAGTTGCGCAACAGCTGCGCGGCGCTGATCTTCTTGTTGGCCCAGGCCATGATGATGAGGTTGTTGCCCGTGAAGAGCTCCGCGCCGCCGACGATGACGAGGACGAGGCCGAGGCAGAAGACCAGCCCGCCGAGCAGACGCTGCACGCCATAGGGCAGACTGCTGCTGCCGGCCAGCACCGTCGTGTAGTAGATAGCGCCCAGACCGACGAAGGCGCCGGCCAGAATCGCCAGCATGAACAGCTGCAGGGCGTTGCTGCTCGCTTTTTTGACCCCCGTGCTTTCGGCCTTCGCGGCCATCTCGGACGGGACCAGGGCGTCGAACTTGATTTCGGGCGCGGGATGATTTGGATTCGCCATTGATTTTGCTCCCCGTGAAACGGATGTGTGAACGTGACGCCGTGTGACCATTATAGCGCAATGGAAACGTTGTCAAACATCCTGCTTGAGAACGAAAGTTTCCTTATTGAAACGTTATG
>JAAZNO010000001.1 GCA_012798275.1 Chloroflexota bacterium | reverse complement strand
GTGGGCAGCACGGGCTGGTGGGAGCGCCTCTATCAGCCGCTGACGCATCCGTACGTCCTCAGCCGCCATTGGCCCGTGGGCAGGCTGTGGCTCGATTCGGACGAAGTCGCCGCGCGGGAGGAGACCCTGCAGCGGCTCACCCAGGGATTGCTCCAGCGCTGTCGTCGCGCCGTGTATCTGGGCCTCAGCGAGCTGGGCGAGGACGGCTACGAGCAGCAGGGCGCGCTGTTGATGGCCATTCAGCGGGTGCTGCGAAAGCTGGCGTGATGCGGGCAGCGCTCCTGCGTGGGAGGTAATCTTTGAAGATCATAGACCTTGAGCATTGGCCCCGCCGGCAGCACTTCGAGCTGTTCCGGGAAATGGCCCTGCCGCACTTCAGCCTGTGCGCCAACGTCGAGGTGACGGCGCTGCGCCCCTGGCTGAAGGCGCAGGAGCTGTCGTTCAACCTCACGCTGACCTACGTCACATCGCGGGCGGCGAACGCCCTCCCGGAATTCCGCCAACGCATCCGGGGCACGACGGTGGTGGAACACGAGACCGTGCACCCGTCCTTCACCGTGCTCACGGCAGACGAGCTGTTCAGCTTTTGCAGCGTCGCCTATACCGATGACTTCCGCGCGTACATGGCGCGGGCGGCGGCGCAGGTCGCGCGCGTCAAAGCCGCTCTCCTCCTCGAGGACGAGCCTGGCCGCGATGATTATTTGTTCATGACCAGCCTTCCCTGGATAACGTTTACCAGCATCCAGCATCCCATCCCCTTGCCCGCCGATTCCGTGCCGCGCATCGCGTGGGGCAAGGTCTTCGCCCAGGGCGAGCGGCTGTGGCTGCCGCTCGCGGTTCAGGGACATCACGCCCTGATGGACGGTCTGCACGCCGGGCGATTCTACGAGCGGGTGCAGGCGCTCCTCGACGCTCCGGCCTCCCTGGATGCGTATGAACCAGAGACCCCCTGATTTCATCCCGCGTCCCGCCCAACAAGCGGTGCTCGCCTACACCGGCGGGAAGGTGGGCGTCGCGGCGGTGCCGGGCAGCGGCAAGACGTGGACGCTTTCGCGTCTCGCCGCCAAACTCATCGCCGAAGGCTACGTGGACGACGATCAGGAAGTGCTCATCGTCACGCTGGTCAATTCCGCCGTCTCCAACTTCGCCGCGCGGGTCGGGAAATTCATCCAGGAAGCGGGACTGCTGCCCAACCTCGGCTATCGCGTGCGGACGCTCCACGGTCTGTGCCATGACATCGTGCGGGAACGCCCCGCGCTGGCGGGACTGGCGAACGATTTCCAGATCATTGACGAGCGCCAGGCCGAGGAAATCCTCCGCGACACCGCCGAAGGCTGGCTGCGCGCGCATCCCGACGCGCTCGAGGATTACCTGCTCCCCGACATGGACCCCTCCCGCCGCGCCTGGCTGCACCGCGAGCAGCTCCCCCAAATGGTCGTGGGTCTGGCGACCAGCTTCATCAAGCAAGCCAAGGATCTGCAGGTCACGCCGCCGGAGCTGCACTATTACCTGGAACGCTTTGGGGAGCCGCTCCCCCTCGTGGAGATGGGGGCGGAAATTTACGCCGATTATCAGCGCGCGCTGAGCTATCGCGGCGCGGTGGATTTCGATGACCTCGTTCGCCTGGCGCTGCAGGCACTGCAGCTGGATCCCGAATTCCTGGCGCGATTGCGGCGCCGCTGGCCCTACATCCTCGAAGACGAAGCGCAGGACAGCAGCCGGCTGCAGGAGAACATCCTGCGCCTGCTCGCCGGCCCCGGCGGGAATTGGGTGCGCGTCGGCGATCCCAATCAGGCCATCTACGAGACTTTCACCACGGCCAACCCGCGCTACCTGCGCAATTTCATGCACGAGTCGGGCGTGAGGCCGCATGATCTGCCCGACTCCGGCCGCTCGATGCTGAGCATTATCCATCTGGCGAATGCGCTGATTGATTGGACGTGCGCGTCCCACCCCGTCCTTCCCGTGCGCGAGGCCCTGGCGACGCCGCATATCCGGCCCACGCCGCCCCACGACCCCCAGCCCAATCCGCCGGATGCGCCGGAGCACGTGCGCTTCAGCGACAGGCGCTTCACGCCGCAGGAGGAGGTGGAGGCCGTGGCCGCTTCCGTAGCGCGCTGGATCGCTGCGCAGGCCGAAATCCCCGCAGGAGAGCGCGAGACCTGCGCGATCCTCGTCCCCCGGAATCAGCGCGGCAACGAGGTCGTCGAGGCGCTCAAACAGCGGGGCATCCCCTACATCGAGCTGCTCAAGAGCACCCGTTCCACGCGCGAGACGGCGGGCGCGCTGGGGAATGTCGTCGCCTATCTGGCGGACCCCACGTCCGCGGCCAAACTCGCCACCGTCTACCGCGTCTGGCGGCGGCAGGATCGGGAACAGGAGGCGCTCAAGGCTCAGGTCACGGCGATCAGCCGGCAGCTGCACAAGTGTCGGCAGGTGGAGGATTTCCTGTGGCCCCGCGCCGGCCGCGACTGGCTCAAGACGCTGGAGCTGGAGACGGAACAGCCGACGTGGTACGCGCAGCTGCTGGAGTTCCGCGCGCTGGTGCAGCGCTGGCAAGCGGCGGCGACCCTGCCGATTGATCAGCTCCTCCTGACACTGGCGCAGGATCTCTGCAGCGAGCCGGCGGATCTGGCGATCGCCCACAAGCTGGCGCTGGTTGTCCGCCGCGCCGCCGATCAGCATCCCGAATGGCGGCTGCCGGAGCTCACGCAGGAGCTGGCCGTCATCGCCAGGAACGAGCGCAAATTCCTCGGCCTCAGCGATGACGATACCGGCTTCGAGCCAGAGAAATACCGCGGGCAGGTCGTCGTTTCCACTGTCCACAAGGCCAAGGGGCTGGAATGGGACCGCGTCTATCTCATGTCGGTGAGCACGTACGACTATCCCTCCGCGTTGCCGGGGGACAGCTTCATCTCGGAGAAGTGGTTTGTGCGGGACCGGCTCAATCTGGAAGCGGAGGCGCTGGCGCAATTGCGCGCCCTGCGCGAGGATCCCACGCTTTTCTTTTATGATGAAGGACAGGCCACACAGGAGGCGCGCTACGAGTATGCAGCGGAGCGCGTGCGGCTCTTCTACGTGGGCATCACCCGCGCCAAAAAGGCGTTGATGGTCACGTGGAACACGGGCCGGCACGGCGATCAAACTCCGGCCGTGCCTTTTATCGCGCTGCAGAGATGGTGGGAAGAGCAACGGGGGGAGGCCGGCGACGCCACGGCGGCTGACGCTTGAGGCAAGGCGCCGGACCGTTCACGAGGGGGAAGCTGATGTCGAGGGAAACCACGCAACTCAGGGCCGATTTTCAGTTCAGCCAGGCGAGCTTACAGGATTATGTCGAGTGCGCGCGGCGCTTTCAACTGCGCTACGTGGAGCGAGTCGCCTGGCCCGCGCCGCAGGCGCAGCCGATTTCCGAATACGAGCAGCGGCTGGAGCGGGGGCAGGTCTTTCATCGCCTGGTGCAACAACAGCTGCTCGGCATTCCAGAAGCGAAGCTCACGCCTGCCGACCCCGAGCTGCACCGCTGGTGGGAGGCCTATCTCGCCGCGCGGCCGGCGGCGCTCGAGGGACGGCGTTACATCGAAGCGGGCCTCGCGGCGACCGTCGCGGGCAAACGGTTGATGGCGCAGTACGATCTGGTGCTGCTCACGCCGCACGCCGCCCTGATCTTCGACTGGAAGACTTCGGAGCGTCCGCAGAAATCCGGGGCGGTGGAGCGGCTCTTCGAGCGGATGCAGACCCGCGTCTACCGCTACCTGCTCGTCCGCGCCGGCGCGGACCTGAACAGCGGGTGTCCCCTCGCGCCGGAGCAGGTGACGATGACCTATTGGTTCGCCGAAACGCCCGCCGAGCCGGTGACCTTCGCCTACAACGCCGATCAATTCGCCGCCGACGAGCGCGTCCTCACCGGCGTCATCGCCGAAATCTGCGGGCGCGATCCGCACGCCCTGTGGGAGCTCACCGTGGAGGAACGGCGTTGCGCCTTCTGTCCCTATCGCTCCCTGTGCGAGCGGGGCGTCGCGGCCGGCGAGCTCCACCGTGAAGACGAAATCGAGGCGCCCG
>JAAZNO010000259.1 GCA_012798275.1 Chloroflexota bacterium | reverse complement strand
GGCGCACGGGGCAAGGTGCTGAGCGTCTCCGCGCCGACGGCGGTGATCACCACATTGTCCTCGATGCGCACGCCCCCCACCCCTTCCAGATACACACCCGGCTCGACAGTGAAAGTCATGCCCGGCAACAACGCCCCCGTGTTGCCGGCGACAATGTACGGCGGCTCGTGCACCTCCAGGCCCAGGCCGTGACCGGTCCGGTGCGTGAAATGCTCCCCGTGACCCGCCGCGGTGATGACAGCCCGCGCGGCAGCGTCAACCGCCTCCGCCGCAATGCCGGGACGAGCGGCCGCACGACCGGCCTCATTGGCGCGGAGCACGAGCTCCTGGACGGCGCACAGCGGTCCTGCCGGCGGACCCATGGTCACCGCGCGCGTCAAATCCGAGGCATAGCCCTCGACAAAAGCGCCCCAATCCACGACCAGCCAATCGCCATAGGCCAGCGGGCGCGAACCGGGCACCGCGTGCGGCAAAGCGCCGTTGGGACCGCCTACCACAATCGGATCGAAGGAAATCGCATCCGCCCCGCTGGTGAGCAGCCGCGCCACGAGGCGCGCCGTCGCCTCACGTTCGGTCATGCCGGGGTGCACGTCGGCGAGCCAGCCCAAAAAGGCCGCCTCGGCGACGGCAATGGCGCGACGCATCGCAGCGAGTTCCAGCGAGGACTTCTGCACGCGCAACTGGCTCAACAACTCATCCGCCGGCACCAGGCGCGAGCCGGCGGCATAGCGCTCCAGAAGGCGTGCCTCCAGCAGCCTCATGCGCAGTGCCTCCACCCCGATGCGGGCGTCCGCCAGCTCCAGCGCCACACAAGCTTCGTGGAACGCCATGGCGTAGCCTTCCTCATCGGTGTAAGAAAAGACCTCCAGTTCGCTGACCTTGCCCGCTTCCAGCGCCGGCACCACCATCACCGGCGGCTGATCTACGGGAATCAGGGCCAGCGTAGGCCTTTCGCTGAGGTGAAAACTGTAGCCGGTCAGATGCAGCAGATTGGGGCCGGGCACCAACGCCACCGCATCCAGCCCCTCAGCCTGCGCCAATTCCACCAGGCAGTCCAATAACTCACTGTTCATGCGCTCCTCCCTGTTGTCCGAAAAGCGGATCCGAGCATCAACCCCTGTTGCAGCCTGACCGCTTTGCGTTACAATGTCCCACACGCCCGTCGCGCTTGCAAGTACGACGGGACGATTTCATCCCTGGAGTTGCCGATGATCCTCTGTCTGCCTATCGGGATGGTAGATTCGAACTGCTATCTCATCTACGATGAGTCCGGCGAGACCGATCACGACGGCGCCGTGATTGATCCTGGTGGAGAACCGCAGCCGCTCCTCGACGAGATCGTGCAGCGCCACGTGCGTCTGCGCTACCTGCTGAACACTCACGGGCACTTCGATCACATCGCCGCAAACGCGCAGCTGCGGCAGGCTTTCCCGGCGCCCCTCGGAGTGCATCCCGCCGACCGCGACTTGCTGGCTACCGGCGGCGGCGCGGCGCTGTTCGGCCTGTACAACATCCCCTCGTCAGTGCCTGACCTGGAACTGCTCGATGGCGTCACCCTGGAGATCGGACGCCGGCATCTGCAGGTGCTGCACACGCCGGGGCACACGCCGGGCAGCGTCTGCCTCTACTGCGCGGAAGAGAACGCCGTGTTTACCGGGGACACGCTGTTTGCTGGCGACGTCGGGCGCACGGATCTGCCCGGCGGCGACGCCCGACAACTGACGGCAAGCCTGCGACGGCTACTGACGTTGCCTGCAGAAACCCGCGTCTTCCCAGGTCACGGTCCCGCCAGCACGCTGGAACGCGAACGACGCCTCAATCCCTGGCTGCGACGGCTGGCGGCCGGCCCTACATGACGCGCCGCCCCCGCCATCGCCGCGCAGCAAAGCCTCACCGGGCTTTCGAGCTACCCCGAAAGCATTCTGAGCACCCCGAGCACTCCAACTCCCAATTTCACCGCAGTGCCGGGCGACATAGTGGGAAGGTGCTCTTTCCCTGCCTCGTCCATCTCGACGGTCGCGGTGTTGTAGTAAATCCAGCCCGCCAAAGCCCCCACCAAAGACCCCACAGCGCCACCAATTAACAACGCGCGCAGTTTTGCACTCACGATGACCTCCTGTTCTAATGCTCAGATTTTTGACACCCCACTCACTTTTTCACGGTCAATTGTCGCAGAATGGTCTGCGTCATACAGATCGTGCTGTGCACGCGAATGAAGGGCGCGGTAATCCGCTGCGTGATGTTCTCGACGCTCCGGCGCCCCTGTTCCGCATAGACGAAGGCCAGGCGCAGATAGCGCCGCACCACGGGCCGCACCCGATGGACGACGTACGCCAGCCCCGCAAGCAACACCAGCGGAATCAACGCCATCACCAGCGCCTGCAGGCTCAAAAAGATCAGCGCAATGTCACGGGGATTCGACCACGACATAGTCCCTCCTCAACCGGCATACGGCAGCTGCCACTCTCCGCACAGTATACCGCGAGAATTGAAATCTGAAAATGAGTCCGCTAATGGAGCAGCCCCAGGCGCTGCAGCAGCGGCGGACCGAGCAGCAACAGACCGACAATCACGGCAATTATCGCCGCCAGCAGCACCGCGCCCGCAGCCAGGTCTTTCACGCGCCTGGCCAGGGGATGATAGGTCGGGCTGGCCAGGTCTACCAGCAGTTCAGCCCCCGTGTTGAAGATCTCCGCCAGGAGTACAAAGCCGATGCACAGCAACAGGCCGATCCATTCCTGGCGCGAGACCCCCAGCCACAGACCCATCGCGATCACGGCCACCGCCACACCCAGATGGATGCGAAAGTTGCGCTCCGTGCGGAGGACGTCCCACAACCCGGCGCCGGCAAAACGGAAACTCGCCAACAGGCTAAAATGCGGTTTGGGGTTCATTCCGGCAAAGAGGTCTCGATTGACAACAGCGCCAGGATTTCGCCCTGCACTTTCCACATCTGCGCCTTTTGGACCTCGTCGGCGTGATCATAGCCCAACAGGTGCAGCACGCCGTGGACGATGAGCAGCTGCAGTTCCTGCGTCACCGGGCAGCCGGCCTCCTCTGCCTGGCGCTCCGCCGTCGGCAGCGAGATGACGATGTCCCCCAAATAACGCGGAAAGTCCCCCGCGCCCACGACCGCGAAGGGACCGCGCGTGTCATTGACAAACGACAACACATCGGTCGGACGGTCAACGCCGCGAAAACGCGCATTGAGCGCCTGCAAGGACGCATCGTCGCTGATCACGATGGCCAGCTCACACGGCGACGTCACATTCTGGTGTTTCAGGGTCACCAAAGCCGCCACCCGCAGCAACACGGGATCTATGCCCTCCAAAGGCACTTCATTCTGAATTTGAACTGCATGCAAAATACTCATGCCTTAACCTCACCGGTAGATTTCTCTTTAATTTCGGGGTATTGGATCCGTGGGTGGAACGCCCCGCGCAACAACTCGATATACGTGGCCTTCACGATTTCCAGCTCCTCCAGAGTAATGGGACACTCGCTCAGCTGCCCATTGTTAATCCGCGTCTGAAATACCCCGTTCACCACGCGCGCGATCTCCTCCGCCGACGTCGGCCTCGCAGCGCGGGTCGCCGCCTCAGCGCTATCGGCCAACATCGTCAACGCCGTCTCCACGCTCTGCGGACGGGGCCCCGGATAGCGGAATAGCGACTCATCCACCAGACTGGCCTCGCCGCCCGCTGCGTCAACCGCCTTCTGATAGAAGAAACTCGCCCGCATCGTCCCATGATGCTCGGAGATGAACGCCCGAATGCGTTCCGGCAAGCCGTACTGCCGCGCCAGCTTCAGCCCATCGTTGACATGCCCGATGACAATGTCCGCGCTCGTTTGCGGGTCCAGGCGATCGTGAGGATTGCTCAGCCCCTCCTGGTTTTCGATGAAGAAATAGGGACGGGCCAGTTTCCCCACGTCGTGATAGTAAGTCCCCGCACGGGTCAACAGCGCGTTGGCGCCGATGCGCTCCGCTGCCTGTTCTGCCATGCTCGCCACCATCATCGTGTGATGAAATGTCCCCGGCGCCTCGCGCAGCAGCCGCTGTAGCAGCGGGTGATTGGGATGGCTGAGCTCCACCAGACGAAAGGTGGTAATCAAATCGAACAACGGCGCCAGGAGAAACAGCCCGCCCAACGTCAACCCGCCGCCGATCACGCCGCCAGCGACGCTGATGCCTGCCTCGATCAAGAAGGGGAACGGATCCAGCAACAGCTCCTCCGTCGAGGCAAACACGAGCCGCAACACCGCGCCGACAAGCCCTCCCAACAGACCGCTGCGGAAAATCGAAGCCGTCTGCTCGTAGCGCGGCAACGACAGCGCCGCTACGAGGCCATTGCCCAACAGGATGACCGTCACATGCAGGGCCGATCCGCTGATCAGACCGCCGATGAAGGCCACGTACAGCACGCCGCCGACCGCCGCCGCATACCCCGCCGTGGTCGTCAGCAGCATTCCCAATGCCGCGACAGGGAAAAGATAGAGCAACAGCGATCCCGGCGCCACCAGCAAGCGCGCCAGCAGCATAAAAATCACCATCACCAGGAACAGCACCCCTTCCTGCCGGGGATTCTGCAGCACTTCAGGCTGTAGCTGCGTCAAGTACAGGCCCAACAGCAACGTCGCCACGACAGCCAGTGCGCCCTGAAACGCGATGTCATGCCAGGCGGGGTGCTGCCGCGTCAGGCCCAACTCCTCAAGAGCCTCCAGCTCCAATTCGGTGACCACCGTCCCGCTGCGGACGACGATCTCGCCATTGCGCAACGTCCGGGTCACCTGCCCCACGGCCTGCGCTGCCGCTTCGCGCGCCGCGTCGGTCGCGGCCTGATCAAGGAAGCTGTTGGGAACCACAAAACGCTTGGCCAGCGCTACGATGAGATTGGCCTCATCTTGGGGAATATCCAGCGGCACCAGCGGCGACAGTCGCTCCCGCACCTCCAGCAGATTGCCGGGACGGATCTCCTCGCGGCGCATGATCTGATCCAGCAAGCTGCGGCTCTCCAGCTGCACCCGCGTCCAGCTGGAATCCGGCAACGCCAGGAGGTTGCTAATGTCACTGACAGAGAGATCCCCGAGCTCCGGGACTGCCAGCACCCAGCTGCGCTTCTGCACCTCCGTCGCGTAGGGGTCCGCGCGCACGGCGGCGAGATAATCCAACACCTGGCGGAGGCGCGCCAGCTGCTGACGGGCGATTTCCGGATCCACGCCGGTATAAAGGGGGGACACCTGCCGGCGCGCTTCATCCTGCAAGCGCGTGCTCAACACGTCACTGACGAAGGTGATGTCCCGGGGAGAGTAAATGTCCTGCACCGCTACCGCTCCCAGGGTGACGTCGTATTGCCCGGTGAAAGTGAGGACTAACGTCAAAGTAGCAAACAAAGCAAGACCCAGGCCATACAGAACCTGTCGCAAAATCCAGCGGCGCGAATAAGGTTCAGAACGCCTGGGTTTCATCGAAATCGTATTCCCGTTGAAGCGCAGAAGAGGGAACCCCAAGGCCCCCTCTTCATCATGTGACGGATTCTGCGGCGCAGAGGGAGTTCAGGCTGATAGCAGATCGCGGACAATCTGGTTGACCAACCGCCCATCCGCCTGCCCCCGCACGCGAGGCATGAGCACCTGCATCACTTTGCCCATGTCGGCGATCGAGGTCGCGCCCACTTCCGCGATGGCGGCGCGCGCCAGCCCGGTCAGAGCTTCGGGGGACAAAGCTGCCGGGAGATAGCCCTTCAGGATTTCCAACTCCACCAGCTCGTTAGCTTCCAGGTCCGCACGTCCCCCCTGCCGGAACATGTCCAGGGCTTCGGTGCGACGCTTGATCTCTTTTTGAATCAACGCCAGGACATCGGCATCACTGAGGGTGCCACGTTCGGCTTCCGCCAGCTGCACCTCCAGCAACACCATCCGTAAGGCGGCCTTACGGTGTTCGTCCCGCGCGCGTATCGCATTCTGCAGATCCTGCTGGAGCTGGTCACGTGCTCCCATGAGGCTCCTTTCTTCTAGTAGGTGCGGCGCAGGTCTTTCATCGTCGTGCGACGAGACTTGCGCAGTTTAGCGGCCCGCTTCCGTTTCCGCACCACGCTCGGCTGTTCGAAATAACGCCGCTTGCGGATCTCCGACAGAATGCGGTCGCCCTGCACCCGTTTCTTGAACCGTCGTAGCAAAGAGTCAAAGGACTCGTTGTCATCGGCCACTACAAAAGTCACGCTTCTCCCCCCCTTCAGTGCCCCCGATACCTGCTGATACCGGCTAGGATTTTCCGGTGTTGCCCCTCCATCGTGGGGTAGCTGGCTCATGAGCCCCAACCCGACGCACGCTGGATAGCAAACGCCATTATACCGGCGAAGGAATGAATGTCAAATTCAAACCGGCTGGGGATAAAATCCCCGGCCTGACGCGAGCAAACGCGCTCAAGGAGCGGGCCAATCGTAGATCAGCGCCAGCAAGCGTTGATCGGGAGCCCGCAGCTCGTGAACGGCGCCGCCGGGATAACGCGCTTGCAGGGCCGTGAATTCCCCCGCGCGCTC
>JAAZNO010000258.1 GCA_012798275.1 Chloroflexota bacterium | reverse complement strand
GAGGTGGGCGAGGCCTGCCCCTTTGTCATGCCGTAGATGCTGTTGTCCATCATGATGTAGGCGATCTCGATGTTGCGGCGCGCCGCGTGCGGCACGTGTCCGCCACCGATGCTGAAGCCGTCGCCATCCCCGCCGACGGCGATCACGGTCTTATCGGGCTGGCTGAGTTTGATGCCCGTCGCCAGCGGCAGGACGCGCCCGTGAATCCCATGGAAGCCGTAGGTCGCAAAGAAGCCCGGCATACGGCTGGAACAGCCAATGCCGGAGGCGACGATGATGTTTTCCGGCGCCAGGTCGAGATCGGCGAAAGCGCGCATCAACGCGGCATGGACGGCATAATCGCCGCAGCCGGGACACCAGATGGGCTTGACAGGGTTCTTGTAGTCATTGGGTTTGCGGGCCATCAGTCACCTCCTTCGGCCTGGATCATCTGACGCGCCGCTTCGTAGATTTCCTGGATTTTGAAGGGCACGCCCTCCTCTTTCGCCAACATGTGGACGTGCGTGTTTTGCGCATCGAGCTGCCGGTAATAACGGTGGGCAATCATGCGGGCGAATTGGGAACTGAAGTTCAGCTCCGGCACCAGGATGGCCTTCTTCCCGCGCAAGAATTTCTGGATGGCCTCGTCGGGCATGGGGAGCAGCGTGTGCGGATAGAGCGCCTCGATGGCGATGCCTTCCGCGGCGAGCTGTTCCATCACTTCACGGACGGCGCCGCGGGTGCTGCCCCAGCCCATGATGCCGAATTGGGCGTCTTCCACACCCCAACGCCGCGCCACGGAGTCCCACTTCACCAGATGCTTGCGCGCCGTCTCGACGACCCGGGCGCGCTTCTGCATCATCTGCCTGTGATTTTCGGGCGAGTCGTTGGGATGGCCGTACTCATTGTGCTCCAGGCTTTCCGCCAGGTACATGCCGCCGGGCGTCCCCGGCGTGGCCATGGACGACAGCCCGTTTTCGGTGAGGCGATAGCGGCGGTAATCGTGCGCCAGCTCTTCCGGCGTGGGCAGAATCCGCTCGAGGCATTCGCTCCACACGCCGCAAATCTCCTCGGGGTAGGGGATGGTTTCCATGCGCGAGGCCATCGCCTGATCCGAAAGCACGATGACGGGCGTCTGAAAGTGCTCCGCCAGGCTGAAGGCGTTGATCATCTGATAATAGGAATCCTTGACCGAATCGGGCGCGAGGACGAAGCGCGGCCCATCGCCGTGCCCGCCGTAAAGTGAGAGGAAGAGGTCGCCCTGGGAGGTCTTGGTGGGCATACCGGTGGAAGGCCCGGCGCGTTGCACGTCAACGACGACGAGGGGGATTTCCGCCATGCTGGCCATGCTCAAGCCCTCCACCATCAAGGAGAGGCCCGGCCCGGAGGTCGCGGTCATGGCGCGCAGGCCACCGTAGGAAGCGCCAATCGCCATGTTGATAGAGGCGATCTCGTCCTCCGCCTGTACCAGCGTGCCGTTAAAAGCGGGCAAATAGCGCGCCATGGTCTCCATGAGCGTGGTCGCCGGGGTGATGGGGTAGCCGGCAAAGAAACGGCAATTCGCATTCAGCGCGCCGATCGCCATCGCCTCGGCGCCGGAAAGGAGCAGCCCTTCCGCCGGCTTTTCGGGCAGGGGCAGCTGATACGGGAAGAGATCAGGGAAGTGTTCCCGCGCGTAATGATAGCCCTCTTCGAGCGCGTGCAGGTTCTGGTCCAGGACGTCGGCGTGGCGGCCCATACTTTTGCGGACTGCTGTCTGCGCGCTCTCCAGCTTGAGGCGGAAGAACCATGCGAGCGCGCCGACCATGACGAGGTTTTTGCCGCGCGCGAAGTTGAAGCTCTTGGAGATCCGGGTCACAGGCACCGGATAGGAGCGTCGTCCCTGGGTTTCGGGATGGGGGACGGCGTCGGGGTCATAGACGAGGACGCCCTCGGGGTGGAAATCGTTGAGGTTTTCCTCCCAACCCTGCTGGTTCATCGCCACCAGCACATCGGCCGCGTCTCCCTCACAGAGCACCCGCTCGATGCCCAAACGGGTCTGGAAGAGCACCTGCCCGCCCTTGATTTCGGCGGGGTAAGTGCGGAAGGTGTAGACTTCCAGCCCATCCCGCGCCGCCACGCGGGTGAACATCTCCCCCAACGTGACGGTGCCTTCGCCAGCCTCACCGCCGACACGCACAACCACGGTTTTCACATTGATAGCCATTCTCCCTCCGTTGAATAATAGTCGGGCCGTGTTGAATGAAACATTCAAGATTCAGCGGCTTCCTCGTGGACGACCGCTGTGACGGCGCCTTCGCCCCAGGTTTCGACCTGTCCCTGCGGTCCCAGAGCCAGGGCGACGCCGCGCGGGATGCCGAGTCCCACAAAACCGGGGTGCAGCCGCAATTGCGCGCGCAACGCCGCGGCCTCCTCCGTGGTGGTGAACTGTGGGGCGATGATGGCGCTGCGCACGAGCCCCAGGCCCGGCGCGGTCGTCGTTTCCTGCCCCGATCCGGCGATCCATGCGCCGAGCGCCGCCGCCCCACCCTCCGCGCCGACGATCAGCAGTCCCTGCAGCGTGCCGTAGCCCTTCAGGATTTGGGCCAACGCGGGGGTATGCCTCAACCCACGCGCCAAAATCCACGGGCGGACGCCGCCGAGGTGCAGAATGCCGGCTTCGGCGATGGCGGTGAGCAGGCGCGGCTCGTTCAACCTTTGCCGCTGCGCGCCTTCGAGGATGACGACTTCCCCGCCGGGGCCGCCGAGCCGGGTGTAGGATTCAAGCAGCTCATAACCCCGTTCGCGCTCGCCTTCAGAGAGCAACACCACCATCGGGCGATCGAGGTTGGCGATACTGAGGATGTGCGCGGTGACGGCATCGGTTTCCCCACGTTGCCAGTCGCCGCCGCCGGAGAGAATCAGCCAGCCCTCCCCGTCTACCCATTGAAGCGGACCGCGCTGGGGCATGTCAGCCTCCGTGGCGCGGCAACAGTTGCTGGACCGCTTCCGCCATAATTGCAGCGCCGATGGTCAGCGCGCGCTCGTCAATGTCAAAATGGGAATTGTGATGCGCCAGCAGTGGCCCTTCCGGGCGTCCCGAGCCGACGAAGACAAAGCACCCCGGTACTTCCCGGAGGAAGAAGGCGAAGTCCTCGCTGCCCATCACCTGCAGACCAATGTTCAGGCCGTTATCTCCCAAAACTGCGGTGATGCTCTGCTGCACGAGCCGGGCCGTCGCGGCATCGTTGACCAGCGCCGGCGTGAGGGGATACTGCTCGATGACGGCCCTGGCTCCCAGCGTGGCCGCAACGCCCTGAATGATCTCGTCGAGCCGGCGCAAGGCGGTTTCCCGCACTTGTGGGCGATAGGTGCGAATCGTGCCCCGCAGCAGCGCCTGATCGGGGATGACGTTGAAAGCCTCCCCCGCACGGATCATCCCCACGGTGACGACGGCAGTCTCGGTAGGGGGGACATTGCGGCTGACGATGGTCTGCAGCGCCAGCACGGCCAGCGCCGCCGCGACGACGGGATCCACGGTCTCCGCGGGTTGCGCGGCATGACCGCCTTTGCCGATGATAGTGGCCTCCCAGCTTTCCGCGGCGGCCATCACCGGGCCGGGGGTCGCATCGGCCACACCCACGGGCAGATCGTTCCATAAATGAAGCGCCAGCGCCCGATCAGGCTTGAAGCGCTCCAGCAGGCCCTCGCGGATCATGAGCTCCGCGCCGTTAAGGCCCTCCTCGCCGGGCTGAAACACGAGCAGTAACGTGCCCTGCCAGCGTTCGCGGCGCTGGACCAGGATCGTGGCGACTCCCAGCAGAATGGCGACATGGCCGTCGTGGCCGCAGGCGTGCATCAGGCCGGCCTGCTCCGAGGCATACTCCACGGCGTTTTCCTCCTGAATCGGGAGAGCGTCCATGTCGGCACGCAGCAGAAGCGTTGGCCCCGCACCGTTGTGAAGCAGCCCGACGACTCCCGTGCGGGCCATGCCTGCGTAAACCTCGTAGCCCAGCGCGCGCAGCGTCTCCGCGACAATGCCCGCCGTCCGGTGCTCTTGTAGCCCGAGTTCCGGATGGCGGTGAAAATCGCGTCGCCAGGCAATCAACTGCGCTTCAAGTGCGCGAATGTCTGCGGGAATGTTCATGGTTCGTGTCGCTCTCGAATATGGATGTTGCCGATCGTGCCCATTGTAACACATTCAGCAGGGCGGGGCAATAGCCGTGTGTGCCGGCTTCGGGTGAGTATGGTCACATAGTTTGACTCCGGAGGTGAGAGGTTCCTCAGGCGCAGCACCGAAAACAAAGCGCCCCTTCTCTCCCCAAGCAGGGAGAGAAGGGGCGGCAGAAGAGGACGACGCCGGGTCGCTTAGAGCTCGTAAATCTCGCTGTAGCGCGCGCGGATATATTCCAGCAGCGGCTCGGCGCTGATTTCCTCACCGAGCTCGCGCGCAAGCAGCTCCGGCGCGGTAAATTTGGAGCCGTGACGGTGCACGTGCTCCCGCAGCCACTGCAGCGGCGGCAGGAACTCGCCGCGGGCGAAGCCCTCTTCCATGCCCGGAAGGTCGGCCTTCATCCGACGGTACAGCTGCGCCGCGATCAGGTTTCCCAGCGCGTAAGTGGGGAAATAGCCTATCAGCCCGCTGCTCCAGTGAACATCCTGGAGGCACCCTTCGGCGTCATCGCGCGGCGTGATGCCAAGATAGTCCTGATAGCGGGCATTCCAGGCCTCCGGCACCTCTCTGGCAGTCAGCGCGCCCGAAAGGAGCGCCTGTTCCAGCTCAAAGCGGATGAAAATGTGCAGGTTGTAGGTGACCTCATCGGCCTCGGTGCGGATAAAATCGGGGCGCACGACGTTCACGGCGCGATAGAAATCATCCAGTCGCACATCCGCCAGTTGCTCCGGGAAGAAGGCTCGCAGGATGGGGAAGTAATGCTGCCAGAAGGGCTTGCTGCGCCCGATCATGTTTTCCCACAGGCGCGATTGGGACTCGTGGAGCGCCATCGTCGCGCCGCCGGACAGCGCCGTACGCTCGAAGCGCTCAGGCGATCCCTGCTCGTACAAAGCGTGCCCGCCCTCGTGGACGCTGCTGAAGAGGGCGGATTGGGGGCGATCGCTGATCAGGCGCGTGGTCAGCCGGACATCATTGCGTCCGAAGTTGGTGGTGAAGGGATGGGGCGCCTGATCCTGCCGCCCACGGTTGAAGTCGTAGCCCATATCGCGCAAGATGACGAGGGTGAAATCCCATTGTCGCCCCACGTCGTAGTGCCGGCCCAGGAAGCTGTCATCAATCGGCTT
>JAAZNO010000257.1 GCA_012798275.1 Chloroflexota bacterium | reverse complement strand
GGCGCATCCCGTCGCACAGGCGCTCATCCGTGCGGCCGGCGTTCCCATCGCCGCGCCTAGTGCCAACCGCTTCGGACGGCTCAGCCCCACCCGCGCGGCCGATGTGTTGGCCGACCTCGAAGGGCGCATTGACGTGGTGCTCGACGGCGGGCCGACGACGGTGGGACTCGAATCTACCGTTCTCTCGCTGGTGGGGACGCCGACGATCCTCCGCCCCGGCGGCGTCAGCCGCGAAGCCCTGGAGGCGATCCTCGGTCCGGTGGCCGTGTGGGAACGCTCCCCGCAGGCGCCTGAAGCGCTGCCCGAATCGCCGGGCTTATTGTTGCAGCATTACGCCCCGCGTGCGCCCCTTCTCCTCTACCTGGGAGCACCGGCGGCGCTGCGCGCGGCATTGCTGGCCGAAGCCCGGCGTTATCAACAAGAGAACGTCCGTGTCGGACTGTTGCTGGCAGCCGAAGACGTCCCCTTCTTTGCCGGCGAGGAGTGGCTCATCGAGGTCGCCGGCAGCGTTGCCGATTTGGAGACGGTCGCGCGGCAGCTCTTTGCGGCGTTGCGAGCGCTCGATGCTGCGGGTGCCGAAGTGATCCTGGCACGTGATTTCGGCGTTGCGGGCCTGGGATTAGCGATCCGTGACCGGTTGACCCGCGCCGCGGGCGGACGGGTGATTGAGGTCACCGCGCCTGCAGACGAGGTATAATTCTTGGGCTTGGAAGTGTGGAGAAAATGCGACGGTATCTGGGGTTCATCATACTGTTGGGGCTGTGTCTGACCCCGGTTTCTCTGGTGCAGGCCGCGCCGACGCCCCCCGGCGCCCTCGTGGCCCAGACTTCTGCGCCCGTGCGGATCATCTTGTTGATTGGCGACGGGATGGGGGCGGCGCAACGGACGGCGGCGCAGTGGGCCTCTGTGGGACTCACCGGGCATTTGATGATGGATACATTGCCGGTCAGCGGCTGGGCGCGCACCGTCAACGTCTACGGCGAGATCACGGACTCGGCGGCTGCGGCAACGGCGATAGCGACCGGCGTCAAAACCGCCAACGGCAGAATCGGCCAGGCGCCCGACGGCACGCCGCTGGTGACCATTCTGGAGCAGGCCCGGGCCCGTGGGTTGGCGGCGGGATTGGTCACCAACACGCCCATCGTGGACGCTACGCCGGCGGCTTTTGCCGCACACACGGGCAGCCGCTACGCCGGCGCTGAAATCGCCCGGCAGCTGCTCACCGCCCGCGTGGAAGTGCTCCTGGGAGGCGGCGAGAATGTTTTCCTGCCGGAGGGATGGACGGGCCAGTACCCTGATCCTGGCACGCGCACGGACGGGCGCAATCTGATTGCCGAGGCGGTGCAGGCAGGGTACACCTACGTCTGGGATGGGGCGGGATTGCGAGCTGCTGCCGTGCTGAACGCCCCCTACGTCTTGGGACTTTTTGCCGACGGAGGGATGCCCCGTCCGCATACGCCTTCCCTCGCGGAGATGACCGGGCATGCCCTGACGCTGCTCTCGCCGC
>JAAZNO010000256.1 GCA_012798275.1 Chloroflexota bacterium | reverse complement strand
GGCCTCTCCGCCGGCGGCAGAACTGGCGGCGCTGTCGGACCGGCAGGGGGGACGCTGGCGCCCGTTCCAGGCCCCGTCACAGGCGGCTGCCCCATCTGCACCGTGCCGGTCGGCTCTTTGCCAGAAGGGCGCGGCCCCGTGGCAGGCTGCGAAGCCCAGGAACGCACGGAAACGCCCAATCCAGCAGCCATCTCCACGGCGCTCTGCCAGCGCTGCGTGCGCGAGAGCTCCAACGCCCGGAAAATCGCCGCCTGCGTCCGTGAACTGACGCCCTTCACCTGCCCCCACGCGCGCATAAACTGCTCGGGATCTGCCATCCGCAACGTTGCCGTCGGCGGCGCCTGACCGGTGAGCGCGTGATACAACGTCGCGCCGAGGCTGTAGATGTCGCTCCGCGCGTCCGTGTGCCCGATGCCCGCGTCATATTGCTCCGGCGGCGAGTACTCCGGCGTCCCCATCCCGCGCATGATCGTCTTTGTGCCGGGATCCGCCGGATTCCACAGCTTCACGAGGCCAAAATCCACCAGCACGGCCTGGCCTTCGGGGCGGATGATGACATTCTGCGGCTTTACATCACGATGGATGATGCCCCGGCTGTGACAATAAGCCAGCGCATCCAGCAGCTCCGCCGCCCACGCCAGCGCCTGCTGTTCGGGGATTGCCCCCCAGCTTTCGATGTACTGCGCCAGGCTGTGCCCACTCACAAAATCCATTACCAGGTAGGCATTGCCGCCTTCCTCGAAGAAATCGGTCACCCGTACCAGGTTGGGATGTTGCAGCCGGGCCAGCACCAGTGCCTCTTGCTGAAATTGCTGCCGCAATTCCGCCAGCAGTGCCGCATCGAGATCGGGCTGGGGAAACATCTCCTTGATGGCGACCAGCACATTCAGGCGCGTATCCACAGCGCGATAGATCGCTCCCATGCCCCCTTGCCCCAAGGGGAGTTCAACACGATACCGTCCTTGTAACAGGTCAGCGGGTTTCAAAACCATAAATGTCTCCTCGAAAATAGAGATCAGTGAGCCGTGAAAAGAGAGTCATCGCGCCCTTCGATCACGACTCACAGCTCACATTTTCGTCATCGGTAGTGTGCGGCAGGAACAGGTCATCTCCTTCGAAAATGGCCCCGAATGAACACGAATTTCACGAATCAGAAATTGAAATTCCTGGTTCCCCAGGGCTGATACGTCCCTAAACAGTGCGCTTCAGCGCGGTTGGCTCGTGTCGAACCGGTGAGCCGTCGCCGTCGCTGCTCACGGGTTATGGCTCACAGGGTAACTGTTCAGCCATTGACTAAAAAGCGCAAGATTTCATGGTGATTGCTGAAGATTGAGAATAAACTTTTGCCACCTGGCCCCTTTCCCCCCGCGCAGCACGGGGGGAAAGGGCACTTTTTTTTGTGGGGTTTTGCAGGCGGGCTACGCCCGCCTGCAAAACCCCCTTATTTCTTCTCCTCCTCCCCAACGGCGCCTGCGCCGTTGGGGAGGAGGCCGGCGGTGGGGCAAAAGCTACAGGCCACAAAGGTTCATCCATTGCCATCGAGCTACCTGACGCCAGGCTGAACTATGACCGCACATTACATTTTCATCCGCGGTGATGTGCCGCAGGAACATGCCACCTTCCGGGTGTATAAACATTCAATTTTGTGAATATTAGTGAGTGTAAAAAAAGATGGCAAGTGTTAATGCCACGCCATCAGATTCAATAAGATGAATATATAATACACCGGAACAAGCCGCTGTCAATAGCGAACCAGCGATTCAGGTAGCTGCTTCGCAATCTTCGCAGCAGGCTAAATCCTCGCCCGTCTGAGCCAGCGCCTCATCCGGCCCGAGCCGGGCGCATTCCCCCAGCGTCTCGCAGATTGTCTCGGCCATCGCCAGCAAGGCCGCCGCTTCAGGTCGCGCGATGCGATACCACACATTCCATCCGTCCTTACGGAAGCACACCAGGCCCGCCTGACGGAGCAACGTCAGCTGCTGCGAGACATACGCCTGGCGCAAGTGCAGCGCCTCTTCAATCTCCCCCACACACAGCTCGCGGTTCTCCAACAATTTGAGAATGGCCAGCCGTTGGGGGTGGCTGAGCGCCTTGAACAACGTCGCCAGTTCATCGAGTGTCGCCATAGCTGACATCCTCCCATGTTTGCCGGTATGCCTCCGACCGTGACCGCGCCGACGCGATGGTCTTGAGCTTGCATACCCTCATGGCGCCCATCATAGGCCAGAGCTGGAGTGTGACAAGGCCCCGCGCCGCAACGCTTCGTCCCGTCGGAAATGGCGTCAGGACCATTTGACTTGGGCACAGGCGCAAAAACGGTTATAATTCAAATCATAGCTAATAAGGAGAAGCGATGATCTACGAAGAACCGCCTCAACCCACGCCGCCGCAAACCCTGCGATTGCCGCTCGCCCCGCTACGCGCGCTCTATCCCCTCATCGCCATCAACGTCCTGGCATTCATCCCCTACCTGGGCACGCTTTTCAATCAAGACGCGGTGTGGCGTTTTATCCTGACCATGGGCGGACTTATTCCGGCTGCAGTGCTGGATTACCATCAACTGTGGCGCCTGGTCACGGCGGGCTTTCTGCATCGGGACATCCTCCACATCGGCTTCAACATGTATGCGCTGAACATCCTGGGGAAGAATGCCGAGGCGCTCTTCGGGACGAGACGGTTCCTCAGCGGCTATTTGCTGGCCCTGCTCAGCAGCAGCCTTCTGGTGACGGCGTTCGCGGGGCGCGAGACTCTCACCCTCGGCGCATCGGGCGCGATCATGGGAGTGGTGGGACTGCTGCTCGTCTACAGTTATCGCTACCGTGAGGCCCCCGCCGTCCATGCGATGTTCAGCAGCCTGCTGCAAATGGCGCTCCTCAACCTGGGGATTGGACTCCTGCCGGGCATCAGTTTGTGGGGACATCTGGGCGGGTTGCTCGGCGGCCTGGCGGCCGGCTGGGCGCTCTGCCCCCGGTATGTGCTCAGCGCCGGCAACGAATGGACTCCCGCCCACGTGGCCATAGAGCCATGGGGCAGGCGCGAAACAGCCCGGCTGGGAGGAATCCTCGCGGCGCTGCTGGCGATCGTCGCCGTCATGCTCTGGGTGGGCTGAACAAACTCTATTCTCCCCTGCTGCAGCGGTGCTTTTCCCCTCACCGCCAGACCTCGAAGGCTAGCCCTTTCGCCTTGGGACGCCTCTGGGCGCGCGCCTGCAACAAAATCCGCCGTCCCTCGTCACTGCGGGTGTAGATCAACTTTCCCCCGCCCACATACCGCTGCCAATGCCGCGCCAGGGATTCGGCGAGCTCGCGCCGGGTCGCCAGCGCCTTGGGGACGGGATGGTACGCCGCCGCATACAGCCCAGCGTCGTGAAATAGCCGCCGGAGCGGCGACCACAACACCCGCAACGGCAGGGATGGCAGGGACGTGTCGTCCCGCAGGATGAGATAGCGCTGGTCCACCACCGGCTCGAAGAGCTGCTGATACGCTTCGATGAACACGGCCGCATCCTCCGGCGAGGCGTAGTCCAGCAGCACCTCGTAGCTGGCATCGGGCTGTTCCACCACGCGCACATAATCCGGCTGCA
Organism: Chloroflexota bacterium; assembly: GCA_012798275.1. Lineage (GTDB taxonomy): Bacteria > Chloroflexota > Anaerolineae > B4-G1 > SLSP01 > JAAZNO01. The sequence goes on along the minus strand of JAAZNO010000256.1, from coordinate 8,481 downwards.
GGTGACGGCTTACCAGGCCGGCGTCCTTCAGCGCCGCGAGCAACGCCTGCGCTACATCTCGTAGGATGTCGTCGGGTGGCTGTTCTACCAGCAACGCCTTCCCCAAGCGATACGCCGAGCGCACATTCAGGGTGAAAACCAGCAAGGTCCCCAGCACGAGCGCGATCAGCGGTGCCAGACAGGCGGCATCGGAACCGTCGCCACCGAGCGCGAGCTGCAGGAAGATCCACGCGACGACCAGCATCCCGCCTCCCAGCGAGCCCGCAAACATCCGCAACATGCGCTTGAGGGTGTTCTGCACGGTAAACACGGTGCGGATTTTGAGATCGCGCGTATCGAGGCGCGCGGCGCGATACGTGAAGTTGCTGTATTCCTCGCCGATGCCCCACAGCGCGTAGGTCCGTTCCCGGCGGGGAACCTGCCGCAGCATCCGCTGGGTGAATTGCGCAAAGGTGATCTGTTTGAGCGGTCGGGTCGCCAGCTGGTACGCGAGGTCGGGGTCCACATGTCCTACGCCCTTCACAATCCGCCCACGCTCCGCGTCACCGGTGAGCGCTATGCCCACGTCGTTCAACGCCGCCTGGAGCCGCGATTCGGGCACGACGCCCCAGTACTGCGCGTGACGCCGCACGAAACGCGCGAGATCCAGGTCCCCCTTCTCGTAGGTCGGCGCGACACAAATCACGTCCCAGTTGTGCGCGACCTTGTGCGGCCACTGCGGGTCGAGGCGGATGCTACGCCCCCGCAGCTGCTGCACCGCCGTGCTCGTCGTCACGCTAGTGAGGTCCACGAGGGTGTTGAGGGTGAGCGAGTCCCAGCCCTCGCCAAAGATGCCGCGCGTGCCGATGATACAGCGCGTGAGGCCCTGCTCGAAGAGGCGGGTCATCAGCCGGACGTAGGTGCGGGAATCCCAATCGGGGCCTTCCCCCACGACCTGCAATTCGCGGACGAACTCCGTCGGCTCGGCGCGGCACGTCGCCCGAAGTCCCTCGTCCTCCAGGAGCGCCTGCAGCGCGGCGACGATGTCCGGGCCGTGCACGGCGTCCACCAGCAGGAGTCGTCCCGTCACCAGGACCGGCGCGAGAGCGTCGGTGTGAGGGTCGAAGGCGAGATGGCGGAACACCCGCAGGGCACTGCCGGCGTCCTGATCCAGCACCCCTTTGGCGCGACGCACGCCGCTGCTCAAGCGCTCGAAATCGGTCACCACCACCGCGCGGAGCCGCGCCCCCAGCGCTTCGGCCTCGGCGGTGAGAATCTGTACCACCGCCTCGTCTTTGGCTTCGGAGAAGGTGAGGATGAGATCCCCCGGCGAGCGTTGCTGACGCAGGCCGCGCTCGGTGAGCGTGAATCCAAAGGGCTGCAGGATTTTTCGCAGGCGGCGCAGCAGCGTGTGATCCTGCGGCTCGGGACTGAGCGCCAGGACGTCCAGCCCGTAGCGTTCCAGGAGCACGGCCCAATCAGCGAGGGCCAACGGCGCCTCGGATTCCCGAGGCAGCGGCAGGTCTTCGGGCAAAGGGAAATCACTCTGTCGCAGAAACCGCAGGCACGCCAGGGCGAAGAGCGGTCGCCGCCGCAAGAATTCCTCCCCAGAAAGGGGATGTCCGTCCTTATCCTCGGGCGACAACACCGCGTTGACGATCCAGGCGCGGAACGCCGCGCTGTGCGTGAGTTCGGCGATGGCGCTCTCGAAGGCGCTCTGGATGTTCTTGAGGTACTCGCGCTCGCGGGCGCTCGGCTCCACGAAGTACACCAGGTCGCGGTAGGGCGCGAGGTCGCCTTCCTTGACCACGGCCGGCGTCGGCACCTCAAAATCCACCTCACCGAGGAGGGTGGTGTAGTTCTCGTAGGCGGCGCCGTCCTCCAGGCTGGGCAACGTCGCCGTGAGGCCGATCACCTCACATTCTGGGATTTGGGCGATGAAATAGCGCAGCACCACCGCCCAATAATCGAGCAGATGATGGCATTCATCCAACACCACGGTGCGCACGCCGTACGCCAGGAGCCGGTCAATGAGGGCACGCGCGTTCTGATGCAGGAAGGGCGCGACGGCAGTCGGTTCGCCCTGGAGCAGTTGGCGTTTGAGGCGTTGGTAGCGCCGCGCCAGCTCGCGGTGATAGGCCGGCGGATTGTTGTTTTGCAGCAGCGTCAACCGTTTCCAGGCGGCCTCCAGCGAGGCGGCCTGGCCCTCTTCCAGCAGTTCCTGCACCCAGCGTTCGCGGGCTTGCATCTCTACCCAGGCTTGAGATTCTCCCGGCGTGGAGAGCAGCTGATACGTGAACACATTGATCGGCGCAAGCCGGTTGGGATCCAGGCTCACCAGGGCCTCAAGGGCTTCGGGAGGCGCAGTTTCGGGCAGGAAGAGCGCGGCTTTGGCGCGCCACTGCTCCTGGATGGTGGTGGTAGGCGCAAAAATCGCGGCGGGAGCTGCGAAGCGACGGATGAGTTCCAGGCCGACGATCGTCTTGCCAGCGCCGGGCGGCGCGACGAGGTGCTGTCGGCGATCGCCTGGCCCGGCAGCGACCTGCTCCAGAATCATCCGCTGGTATTTGCGGAAGGGATGTCGGAATTGCAGGGCCGCGAAGGGAGAACCGGGTGTCGGAGGCAGGTTAGACTTCATGGGCGAAGTTCACCCCACAAGCCGCCGGGAACAAAGTCGTTTCTGGCGCGCTCATACGATCAGGCGTTCGTAGAGCGCTTCCAGGCTGATGGTGGGACAGACGGTCTCTTTGCAGATGATGGTCTGCGCGGCGGCGGCCAATCCCAACCGCACGATCTCGGCGGGCGGGAGTTCCTCGGCCAGCCCATAAGCCACGGCGGCCGTCAGCGCGTCGCCGGCGCCGACGGGATCCACCACCTCGACATTGAAGGCCGGCAGACGGCCGCTCTCATCCGAGGTGGCATATGAAAGACCCTCCGCCCCCTGCGTGATGATGGCCAATCCCACACCCAGTTGCGCCAGACGGCGTGCGCCTTGTAACACGTCGTGGTCCTCGTAGAAATGGGTTCCCAACAGGGTTTCCGCTTCGGCGCGACTGGCGGTCAGCACGGCCATTTCCGGCAGGAAAGGATGGAGGCGCGGCGCCAGCAGGGGCGTCGTCGCGTCCACACAGACAGGCGCCTCGTACTCGCCGGCCAGCCGAAACAGCGTCTCCAAAGCGCGCGCCGAAAGGTTGGCGTCCACGCAGATCACATCGGCGTCGCGGAACAGGCGGCGCCACCGATTCAGATAGCCGGGGGTGATGAGGCGGATCACTTGCATGTTGTCGAAGGCGACCCGCAAACGCTTGTCCAGCTGGTAGATTCCCACAAACGTGCCCGTGCTGTGCTCCTTGGACACGATCGCGGCCCCGGTATTGATGCCCACCTCGCGCAATTGCTGCAGGAGTTGGGTTCCGGTCTCATCCTCGCCCACGGCCGTGATCAGGGAGACGTCAACGCCGAGGCGCGCCAGATTCTCGGCGATGTTGCGCGCGACGCCGCCAAAGCCCAATTCGATCAACGCCGGATTGGAGAGCTCCGGCTCGATGGCCAGCTCGCGGGCATAGACTTTGATGTCCAAAGCCGCCGCGCCGAGCACCAGCATGTCATATTCGCCGTTCATGAGCGCTCCTCGGAAAATAGAGATCAGTGAGAAGAGAGCTGTCGCAGTCACGATTCACGGGTTACGGCTCACAACTCACATGGTAACTGTTCAGCCATTGATTAAAAAACGCAAGATTTTCTGATGACTGCTGAAGATTGAAAATCAACTTTTGCCCCCTATTCCCTGGCCCCTTTCCCTCGCGCATGCGAGGGAAAGGGGAACTTTTTTTTGGATGATGTGCGCCAGCACCTGGCGTCTCCTGCGAAAATGGCCCCGAATGAACACGAATTTCACGAATCAGATTAGAAATTCCTGGCCCCCGGGACTGCTACGTCCTCACACAACGCGCTTCAGCATTGCCGTCTCATGCCGGGACCGCGTGGTTACTTTACGCCGCGCAGCCGTCGGCGACGTGTGACCGCCGCGCCGATCAAAATCAAGGCCAGCCCCAACCCCAGCGCCCCGATCGTCCAACCGCTGCCGGTGCGGGGCATTTGCACCAGCTGGTCGGCAGACTCGGCCGGCAGCTCCGGCTGTGAGGCCGGCGGCTCTTCGGCCGGCGGCGCAGGCGGCTCTGCCGTGGGCGTCGTGGTGGGTGGCGGCGTCGTGGGCGGCGGCGTCGTGGGTGGCGGCGTCGTGGGTGGTGGCGTCGTGGTGGGTGGCGGCGTCGTGGGTGGTGGCGTCGTGGTGGGTGGCGGCGTCGTGGGTGGCGGCGTGGTGGGTGGCGGCGTGGTGGGTGGCGGCGTGGTGGGTGGCGGCGTCGTGGGTGGTGGCGTCGTGGGTGGCGGCGTCGTGGGTGGCGGCGTCGTGGGTGGCGGCGTCGTGGGCGGCGGCGTCGTGGGTGGCGGCGTCGTGGGTGGCGGCGTGGTGGGTGGCGGTATGACTGGCGTCGCCGTTGACGTGGGCGGTGGGACGGTCGGCGTTGCTGGTGGTATGTCGGTAGGAGTCGGCGGCCCCTGCGCCTGCAGCGGCGTCGCCGGCTGCCCCAGGCTCCACGCAACAATACCGCACAACAGCAGGATGACAAAATTCAGTTTGTTGAGACGTGTTTCATGCATCGCGCTCTCCTCGGAAAATCAGCGAAAAGGCGAATCGGCGAGTCAGCGAATCACTTACGTTCTACATTCGCACGTGGGCACGTTCACACCTGGGCACGTCCGGTCACGCGCGAGTCAGCCCATCCAATTCCCTACGACGCTCACGTCAAAAGCTCACTGTCGCAGGACGAGGGGCAAATACACCCACTTTTCTGGAATCTTCACCGTCAACGAGGGCCCGATGAAGACGTTGTTTTCTTCCCGCGTTTCCAGTATCAGGCCAAACGCCTCGCTGCCGTACCAGCCGGACCATCCCACATCGGCCTGAGCATAAAGTTGATAGGTTCCCGCGGCCGGCGCAGTGATATTGAAAGTCAGTTCCTGCGATTGATTGACTTCAAGCGCGCCGGGCCATCCCAGGTACTCCCCCCGTGGGGGATCGCAGGACGCATTTCCACAATAACCGCCCCAGTGATCAAAGACATCCGCCGGCGGCCCGGAGGGGATAAATCCCTCATCCTTGAGGTACAGCTCGGTCACAAAGAGCCAACCGCCGGCGCCGGGATCATAGCTCCCATCATGGCGCTGGTTTGCCGCCGACATTCCCTGGTTCTGGACGGTGACAAACACGCGCAGGGGTTCACCCGGCTCAGGCGCGGCTGGCTCCACGCGCATCCCCGTAATCGCCAGATCCGGGCCTTGCCACTGATTTACATCCACGGCCACATTGTTGGCGGTATTGGCCTCGATGGTTTCCTCAAGCGTCGTATAGCCGATCTCTGCCTGATTGATCACCGCGAGCACCGCCGTGGCCGGCACGGTAGCCGCCAGTTGCACGGTGAAAGTCGTTGTCCGCTCCTCGCCCGGCGCCAGGGGGAGCGGATCTTCCAGGCCGAAGCGCCCATCGCCCAGGTCGCTCCATCCCGGCCCGCCGAGAACCGTCATGTATTCCAGCGGCACGATGGCCTCCGTGAGCACCACCTGGGTCAGCGAATAGGTGGAGCTGGCAGCATTGCCATAGCGGACGGTGTAAGTCAGCATGGCGCCAGCATCCACCTGCGTCACGCCGTCATCTTTGACGATGTAAGCATCCACGCGCGGGATGCCGGTCACGGTGAGGCAGGCCAGATTGGGAACCGCGACCACATAGGTCCCCATCTTCACCTTGAGATTATTACAGTAAACGCTCGAGGGGGCCAGGCGCGCCACTTGTGCGCGGAACGTGAGGGTGAGCGTCTGCTGCGGCGCAATATTCAATCCCGTCCAAACGACGCGCTGCGGCGCACCGGCAATAACGGTCGGAGGCGGCGATCCAGCCGCCACATAGGTGAGGGAATAGGGCAAAGTGTCCGTCACCACCAGGGGATAAGTCGTGTCCTCCGATTCGTTGAACAGCGTGATCGTGTAGGTGACCTCTCCGCCGGCGCGAATTGCCTCAGGCGCTACCGATTTGTCCGCCCGCACGGCGTCAATGCCATGCACCCATACGGGCGCCGTATCCCCCGTTGGCGGAATGATCTCAGCGCCATTGGTCCGCACATTTTTAGCCACAGCGGTCATCTGGTTGTAATACTGTCCGTTCAAGAGCGCCGGGTCGGTCTGCGCGCGGAACACCAGAGTCCGCGATTTGCCGTTGGCGAGCTGCTCCGTCAGCCGCCAGACCAGTTTTCCGTCAACGACCTGGGGTATAGGACCACTCAACATCCTGTCGATATTGAAACCCGTCGGCAAAGTGTCGGTGATGACGATGTCCTTCAACCCATCCGTGAGGCCGTTATAGAGAGTAATGGTGTATACCGTCGTCTCACCCGCCTGGATGACCTGGGGAGCGACCGTCTTGAAGAAGCCAACGCCGGATACGACAGTCACCGCCACATTATCGGTGTAATTGGTGGTATACCCGAGGTTGATCGGCGCTTCGCCAATGACCCGGTTGTACGCAGGGCCGACCCAGATATAGGTGCGTGCCCGGAATTTGATCTCCACGGCACCGTTGGCCGGGACGAGCTCCAACTCCCAGCGCAAGGGGTCGGTCGTCACCGGCGGGGGTCCGCTGAGGGTGTCCACATACTGCCATTCCGCCGGCAAGACATCGGTGAGGATGACGTTGTGCACGGGTGCGCCGGTCAGGTTGGTTGCCTTGAGCGTATATTGGACGATGCCGAAAGGCCCCACGGTCTTGGGTGCAGACACCTTCGAGAGTTCGATGCCGCGCCGCACCTGCAGCTTGAGCTTCGTCGCCGGCGGAATACAGATGCTGGGGTCGTCGAGCGTCGTCACGCTGGCGCGGCTGGTATAATCGCGCTTGTAATCCGTAGTCTGGGGGATAGGCGCGCGCACCTGGAGCACCACCTGGATCTCTCCACCCTTGGGGACGGTCAATCCCGCCCACAGCACCTCCTCCGTCGTCTGCGAGCTCGGCGCCGGCACACTGCTGACGAAAGTGAAGCGCTCCGCATTGTAAGACGGAATCTGCCAGCGCAAGGTGACGCCGGTCACGTCACCGGTGGGATGCGTGCGATTGTCGTGCAGGGTCAAGGTGATCGTCTGCACCTCATTCATCGCCACAGGGTTGGGGGTAGCTGTTTGCAGCAGATAGACGTGCGGCACGATGGTTTTGATGCTCGCCAGGCTGGATTTGTTAAACACCCCGTCGGTGTAGCCGGGAATGAGGTCAAAGCGGAGGCTGTCGGGAGCCTGCGCAATGGCCTTTCCCGGCGGTTCCCGGTCAATGCACCATGACGTGCCCGTCCCGAAGCCGTCCACCCGGACATAGAAAGGGCCAGTAGACCAAACGCCGCCAGGTGGCAACGGCGCCGGCGGATCCAGCGAGCGCTCATACACGCCATCGTTATCCGTCACATCGGTGAAACCCGCCGGCAACGTGTCCATGAACCGGGTCACGCTGTAACGTTCTGAGGGGTGGACATTCGATATCTGCGCATCGTAATAAAGCGTGTCGCCCTGGGTAATGATAGTCGTTGAAGCAATTTTGTTAACGCGGAACGGCAGGTCAATCTTGACTGAGGCGCCGGAATAGGGGCAGATGCAGGTATGGGCGTTTTGTGCGGTGACTGCATTCTTGTAGGAGTAGTCCGTATTGCCGTCGACCTGGGCCTGGAACGAGAAAGTGAGGCTGCTGCTGGCCGCCACGCCGGGGACGTTGTCCCAACGCAACACATTGCCCGTCACTGTTGGGTCGCCGGGAACAGGGGTGAGCATCCGCACGAAGAGGAACAGCTCTGGCAGGGTATCGGTCACCACAATGGGCCCGGGGATGGGGGTATTGCCGACATTTTCCAGTTTGATGGTGTAGGTCACAAGTTCCCCCGGCAATTGGAGAGTAGGAAACACCGTTTTGGAAAGCCGTAGCTGGCGATCCACTGTCACCTGCGCCAGCTTGTTGGCGTCATGTCCAATGTAGGCGGCAACAGGAAACGCCGGGTGAAAGGCGCTCACAGCATTGTATTTTTTCTCACCGCAACTATCAGGCGCAGTAGTCGGAGGCACAAAGACTTCGAACACGGTGGTAAAGACACCATTCGAGGACACGTTCAACCCTTCCCAGCGAATATGATTCGCCTCCGTCAATGCCGGCGTCGGCCCCTGGATCATGCGGTGATAGCGGAAGTCCTGGAAGAGATCATCTTCAAGGATCATATCGCTGAGCGGCGACTGCAGCGGATTGTAGAAGGTAAGCGTGTAGGTGATCACCCGATTGGGAAAGGTCGTCGTCGCACCGCTCGGCGGCGAGCTGGTAGCCACAGATTTATCGAAGGGGCTGAGAATGCGCAGGGAGGTAGCATTATAGCCACTGGTCGCGCGTACCATGGTGGTGGCCCAGGCCGTCAGGTCCGTTTT
>JAAZNO010000255.1 GCA_012798275.1 Chloroflexota bacterium | reverse complement strand
CGTGCTGTTCACGTCCCCAAAGGGGAAACGGACCGGCTGATAGGCGATGGGGAAACCCTCCACCCGCAAGGTCGTCTCAATGTTGATCAGGCCGGCGACAAGAACTCGAGTCATGCGACATTCACCGGTGAATAGCCCCAGGAGCGGGGCCGGAAACCGGAACCCCGCCTTAGCATCCCCCTCCGCCGTTAGAAACCCCACACGCCGAAAATCATCCAGGAAACGCCCAACGCCAGCAGGGTATTGAATACCGTCGCCGCCATGTACACCGCGAACGGCTTCCAGCCCATGCCGCGCAGGTCGCGCACCGAGAGATCAATGCCGATGGCGACAAAGGCGAAGGTGAACGCCCACTTGGAAAGCCCGTCCAGCGCCTTGAGCGCGTCGGCGCTGAACACGCCCAGCGAAGCCAGCACCGAGAGCAGCACAAAGCCGATGACGAATTTGGGGAAACGCTGCCAGATCACCGCCGCGCTCGGCTTCTCATCGGATTGGCGCTCGACGTTGGCGACGAAGTAGAGCGCCAGCAGGAAGGCCGCAACGCCGATGAAGACGTTCTGCGCCATCTTGACCACCGCCGCCACGGCCTGCGCATCCGGTCCGAACATCGTCCCCGCGCCCACGACCGCCGCCGTCGTATCAATGTTGCCGCCAAACCAGGCGCCGGCCACCGCCTGCGAAAGTCCCATCGCCTGCGCGATCCAGGGCATCACCACCATCATCGGCAGCGCGGTGATGATGACCAGCGCGGTGACATACGTGACCTCCTCTTTCTTCGCCAGCACCGCTCCCGCCGCCGCGATCGCTGCAGAGACGCCACAGATCGAGACCGCCGTCGCCATCACCGCCTTGAGCGTCGGGGCGAGCTTCAACTTCCCTGCCAGCCACCAGGTGAAGAAGAAGACGGACGTCACCATGATGACGGCCTGCAGCAGGCCGCCCAGTCCCTTGCTCATGATCTCGCCCAGGCTGATGCGCGCTCCCAGCAGCACCAACCCGATTTTGAGGAAGAGTTCCGTGCGGACGCCGGGCTTGACTTGTGGGTAGGTGTGGGTGCGGTGCAGGATGAAATTCGCCAGCAGACCCACCACCACCGCCGTGAGGGGATACTCCAGGGGATTTCTCTCCACGCCGCGCCCCTTGAACCAGGCCGCGATGCCGGCATCCAACTCCGCGACCAGGATCGCCAGCGCCAACACCAGCGCCAGGCCGGCCAGAATCTGCCAGAGTTGTGGCCTGAGCGGAGCGGGCTGTTTCGACGTCTGTTTCGAGGCGTTCTCCACCAACGGGGATTTACCGACGGGCGGCGTGCCCGCCGCGTTTGAAAGGGTGCTCTGAGCGCGCTTCTTGCTCATGGCTCGCCTCCCCTCACTTGAGCCAGCCGAAGACTGGCCAGGGAATTTTGACAATGACGCCGATCCAGACCAGCGCCGCGAGGACCAGGCCGATAATGAAAGCCAGCCAGTCCTCTCCTAAAGCCACGCCCGGTGATGCATGTTCCTTAGCCATCGCTCCTCCTTCGAAAATAGAGATCAGCGAGTCAGCAGTCAGCAAATCAGCGAAAAAGCGAATAAGCGAATAAGCGAAAAAATCACTTGTGTGACAAAGGTACCGCCACTGACTAAAAAACGGAAAATTTCCTGGCGACCACTGAAGATTGAGAATCAATTTTTGCCCCCTATCCCCTGGCCCCTAGTATAGGGAATAAGGTAGTCAAAAACAGCGAAACGGGGTATCCTAGTGGGAGCAGTCCAATCACATCACAGGAGGATACCATGTCTCAAAGAACT
>JAAZNO010000254.1 GCA_012798275.1 Chloroflexota bacterium | reverse complement strand
TGCTGCACAAAGTCCAGGCGAGCCATGACAGCGGGCACGCCGTGGCCTTGTTTGCGTTCACGCCGGTGCGCGGCGCGCGCTTGCAGCTGTCGCCGCCGCCCATCGAGCGGTACCGGGCGCTGCAGCTGGCGCGACAGTTGCTGATCACGGGGCAGGCGCGGGTCGAGGCGTTGCGCTTCGAGGAGGGTCGGCTCGTCGGCCTTGAGGTCGAGTCGGCGATGGTGGAAGCGGCATTCGCCTCGGGGCGAGCGTTCCGCACGAGCGGCTGCCCCGATTGCAACCGTCCGCTCTACAACGAGCGTCCCGGCGGCGTGATGTACAACTTCCCCCGCCCGCTGACCGAGGCGGAGAAACGCGCGGCACGGGAGGCAGCGGCGGCGTATTTACGCGGTGCGTGAAACGTGACATACGGAATATGCGATCATCTTTCCCATTCCCTGTTTCCCATTCCCCGTTCCCCATTCCCCATTACCAGGTTACTTGTCACCAGTCGCCACACTCAACTAACGCACCCTTTACCTTCTATATTAAGGAGAAGCCATGATGACCCAACGCTGGCGTTTGTTGCTTCACGGCGCGCGCAACGCCTTTGACAACATGGCGATTGACGAGGCGATTTTGCGCACTGTCGCCGTCGGCGATGTGCCGGCCACGCTGCGCTTTTACACGTGGGAGCCTTCGGCGGTCTCCATCGGCTATTTCCAGGGGGTGGAGCAGGAGGTGGATCTCGCAGCCTGCCGCCGCGAGGGAGTGGATGTCATCCGCCGGATTACGGGCGGCGGGGCTGTCTTCCACGACCGCGAGGGGGAGATCACCTATTCGCTGATGCTCCAGGGGAATGCCCCCGGCGTCCCGCAGAATGTGCTGGATTCTTACGGTGTGTTCTGCCAGGGCCTGGTGTTGGGGCTGCGCCGCCTGGGGCTGGAGGCGACTTTCGCTCCCATCAACGACATCGCCGTCAACGGGCGTAAGATCTCCGGCAACGCGCAGACCCGGCGCTTTGGCGGCGTCTTGCAACACGGGACGGTCTTGTGCGACGTGAATCCGGCATTGATGTTCACGCTCCTCAAGGTGCCTGATGCCAAGCTGCGGGACAAGCTGCTTCAGACGGTGGCGGAGCGGGTGACTTCGATTCGGCGAGAGTTGGGAGCGGTGGATCCTCAGGCCGTGATCGAGGCCCTGTGCGCGGGGTTCGCTGCGGCATTGGATGCGGAATTCATTCCCGGTGTCCTCACGGAGCAGGAAGCGCAGCTGGCTCAACAAATCAAGGGGGAGCGTTATGCCCGACGTGAATGGCTTTTCAAGCGCTGATTACAAGGTGACCGGCGGCAAATTGCTCCGCGTGCGGTTGCGGACTGTACCGGACGCGCAAGGGGAGCCGTGCATCGCAGCGGTCAGCATCACGGGCGATTTCTTCATGCATCCCGAAGAAGCGCTGGAGGCGTTGGAAGCGGCGCTGCCGGGCGTTCCGCTGCGGGCGGACGTGTTGCGCGAGCGCATCGCGCCATTCTTCGCAGGCGAGGTGCAGGTCATCGGCGCGGATGTGGAGGACTTCGTGCAGCTCTTGCTGGCCGCGAAACCCTGATCTCCGGTGAAGATCGAATGGCACTGTTGAAGGTCTATCAGCCCCTGCCGCGTTTTCCGGCGCTCTCGCTTTCGGGGACTGCCTGCGAGCTGCAGTGCCGGCACTGCACGGCGACGTATCTTGCGGGGATGAGGTCGGTTGCCACGCCGGAAGCCCTGCTCGCCGCCGGGCGACGTCTGCGGGACGGGGGCGCGCTCGGCGCGCTGCTGAGCGGCGGCTCCACCCGTGAGGGGGCGCTCCTCAACCTCAAGCCGCTGGCGGGCGCGATTCAGCGCCTCAAGGCGGAGACTGGGTTGCTGCTCAACCTTCATCCGGGGCTGCTGGATGCTGAGACGGCGATGGCGCTGGCGGGTGCGATTGATTTCGCCTCGCTGGAGATTCCCGCCACGGAGACGGCGCAGCGCATCTTCGGGCTTCGGGCGACGACGGCGGATTATCGCGCCGCCTATGAGCGGTTGCGCGCGGCCGGCATCCCGGTGATCCCGCATCTCACGGTGTACGAGGGCAGCGAGGCGGCGTTGTTGGAGGGGATAGCGCCGCCGGAGACGGTGGTGATCATCGTCTTCGCTCCTACCCCCGGCACGCCGATGGCGACGACGCCACCGCCGGCTCCCGAAGCGGTAAGCAAGGTCTTCCGGGGGGTGCGGGAGCGGTTCCCGCAAGCGGAGCTGGCGCTGGGGTGTATGCGTCCGCGCGATCGGCGGATGCGGGCGGCGCTGGAGCTGGCGGCGTTGGAAGCGGGGGCGACGCGCATCGAATTGCCCGCGCGCGCCACCCTCGACGCCGCGCGGGCGAGGGGGCACGTCATTCAGCGCTTTGAGGCGTGTTGCGCTCTGCCGCGCGCGCTGGAAGCTCACGCCCTCGCCGCATTGGCTTCAGAGGCGGCAAGGCGCGGGGGCACCGGACTTTTGACACGGTGAAAGCGCTTAGCGACGACCCTGCTCACAGCCACTGACTCCCTACGCTGGCTTTTCCCCTCCGCCTTCACGGGCGCTCCCTCTTTCCTCAAGGCGCCGCATACAGCAGCACCTGTCCGCCGTAGAAATAGCGCTGCCGCGCCACTGGCATCCTCGCGCCCAGCGTCTTCGGGATCAGTTCTTGCGGATCCGTATACCAGTCGTGGCTATACACCAGCCACACCCGCTCTCGCCCGTTCACCAACGCCATCAGCCTTGCCACGTCGTTCTCCGTCATCTTGGGCTCGAGTACGCCGCTCTCGAACATGTCCTCTGGAAGCCCACGCTTCTCCACCCGAATGTCATACAGGTCCTCATACGTCCTGAAATAATAGTCGAACGGAATCTGCGCCCAATTTGCGTTGAACAGCACCAAATCATCTTGCTCGACGAAGTTCGCGACATAACCCGCGGCGGTGTTCCAGTCCTCCTTTTGCATAAACCGGTAATAATCGGCCGCAGCGAACAGATTGTTGGTCCCCAGAATCCCCAACGCCAGGATCACGAGAAAGCGATACCGCAGCTGTGTGATTCCCGCCGCCAGCAGCAGGAACAGCGGAATTGTGATCCAGATCAGCGTTCGATCGTAGAAAACAGGCCGGCGGAGGCTCACGAGCAACTCACCCGCGAAGGGAATGGTGAACAGAGCGACCAACAGCAGCCACCGCGATGGCTCTTTTCGATAGCGCCACAGCCCCAGGCCTGCCACCGTCGCATAGAGGAGCCACATCCAGGCGGCCGGCTCCGCGCTGGATTGGCCGGGCGCAGGTGTAGCGGCATTCAGAAACGTCATGAGCGCGCGGGTCACGGTTTGCCAATCCGGCCGGGGCAACCAGAATTCCTGGTATACCCCTCTGGCTTGATGGAGGAAGGCGACTAGCCACGGGCTCCACAGCAGAAAGATGCCTGCCTGCGCCTTCAGCCAGTTCTGAGGTGAGGGCGCGTGAAGTCCAGCCGGAGAGTTCGTTTTCCTCAGTCTCTGAAAAAGCATGAGGCCCAAGACAAAGCCATGGGTGGCCAGGGGGAAAAGCAGCGCCGTGTTGTGGGTGAGCATCGTCGCCGCTGAAAACACCACCAATCCGACCCACGCCAGGTCGGTCTCAAAGGTCTGCCGGGGCGGCCAGCGATGGCGGGGACGCCGGGCTTCCCCGGTCGTCGGCCTGCCTGTAGCCGCGTCCGCGCCCAAAATTTCCCCGTCCCCGGCCTTCACCGGCTCCGTTGTGCGCCAGGCGCGCAGCGCCGCGCGGAACTGGCTGCCGATCGGTTCCACAGACCGTGGATCGGTGAGCAGCCTCACCAGCGCATAGATGGCCACGGCCGCATTGAACGCCAGGCACGTGTACATGCGGGTTTCCTGAGCGAAGCGGATGTGAAAAGGCGACACCGCCAGCAATACCGCCGCCGCAAATCCCATCAGGGGTCCTGAGAGGCGCTTGCCGATCCCATATATCACCGGGATCGTGCCCGTTCCCAGCAGGACGGAGAGCAGGCGGACGGCGTAGGGCGAGTCCCCTCGGAGCGCGATCCAGACATGCAACAGCAGATAATACAGGGGCGGATGTTGATCCACCGTGGCCGTCCACCGCAGCAGCTCGCCGACATTGTGGCTGGCCAGCCACACGCTGAACGTTTCGTCCAGCCACATCCCCTTGCTGCCGAGCAGCAGGACGCGCAGCCCACCTCCCAGCAATGTGACGCCAGCGACCAACCACGGTGCCGCCTCTTCGAAGTTGATTTCTTCATTCATGGTCGTGTATTACCTGCCTGTCCAGACAAGAAGCGCTTCCAAAAAGATGCCCCTGTTTTGCCCGGCGACGACTCATCGGCGAAGTACCGGGGGCATTTCTCGCCAGGGCCATGGAGAGCCTGCATAGCATCCTTCCCTCTACGCGCGGACGTCGCCACGCTGGAAGCGAAGCTCCACGCGCAGGTCTATGCGGTCTTTGGTCTCGCGCGTGAGGAGATCAAAAGGACGACAAGGGGATAGCACCGGGGGGCAAAACAAAGTGCCATGTCCTGGCGCTAAGGTTCCTTAAAAGGATTCATGATATGCAGCGTATGCTCAATGACTTGCTGATGTTGCAGGTCCTCAGAGTAGAGCACGGCGCAATCCGCCTCCAATGCAGCCCCGACGATGAGACTATCCCAATACGGGAATTGATAGCGAAGTTTGATCTGCAAGGCGTGTTCCACAATATTTCATGTCAGGGGATGACTGTGCTCCCGGCCGCAATCGTCTTTACTGCTTCCTGAATGAGAGTGTCATCAATCTTATGTTTGAGCAACGCACTGGCAAATTCGTTGAGCACCTGCACACTGACGACGACTGGATCTGAGAGCGTTTCTAAAAACTGCACGGCTCGTTGGTGTTGGATCAACGTTTGCGGCGTCTGGAATTTGGCGTAGACAAAGAGGTTGGTATCAACGAAAACCCGCTTAACGCTCATGCAAGGCCACGCGCGTGTAGGGGATCCAGTGAGGCGCCTGGATCGGAGTGCGCAAGAAAGCGGCAAAAGCAGGCTCCGTGGGGGGTTCGGGAACCGCCTGGTATTTTTGCGCTAGAAATTCATAGAAATCTACCAGTTCCTGCCGCGCCTGGCGGGGCAAGACCGATAAATCTAGCGTAGTATCCGCAACCTTCATCTTCACCTCCCGTGGCTATGCTGGCTCGCCCGCTTGCTTTTTTATCAGCAGGGTACGTTTCTTTGTCAAGATCGCATATCCATAGTATACAACAAAACGGAGCTGCTTTCAATGTGCGCGGGGAGCGTGCGTTGCGCACGTCCGCGCGGTTTACAGGTTTACTGTCCTGGCGTCAAAAGAGGGATGCCAGGCCGTTCAACAGCTGGTAAGGATGGCAGAGCGCGCCATTCCGCTCTCTCACGTTCAGTTCCAGATCACACCGGCCTGAATGGCGGTACTTTTTAGCTCGTTCAAAAGCGAGGCCGGTTCGCGTTGTCAAAATTCCAATATGGAGTATACAGATACGTGCTCTGTCCCAGGCAGCCAGGCGGGTCAGGCATCGAATTTTGCTGTTGGGAATTTCGGGTTATGGCGCCTGGCCTTTAGTGAAAGGAGACCTTTGCCATGTCTCGCCGCCAACGCCCCCGCATCCCCGTGACCCTGGTCCTGCCGGCTGAACCGCCGACACGGGACGAGATTGATGCCATTCTCATGGCGACCGATGCCGTCGTCATGGGGGCCGGCCGCTCCGGGGTGACGCTCATCCTCAAGGGATCGCGCAGTCGGAAGGTGCTGGCGCAGGAATGGGATAAGTTGCCGGATTATGGCCGGCTTCAGCATCTCACCACCGACGAGATCGCCCGCAAGGTGGATTGGTGCCTCCATCACGATTGGCTCCGCATCGAATACGACCACGAGATTCCGCTGCTGGTGCATTCACCCCAGGGCTGGGAGCGGGTGAAGGCGCTGTGGGTCGCGCGGGTGTTGGACTGGTTTGCGGAATGGGCCGCCGCCGGACAGCTGGAGAGCGTCTGGCCGTCGCTGGAACCTTTCCACCGCGAGATCAAATTCCGCGTGCTGGAGACGATCGCCCAGGACCAGCGTGGAGAGCTCGCCCCGGTGCTGCGCGCCTGGTTCCCGCACGAGGTCCGCGCTGTGCGGGAGGCCCTCAACCGGACGTTGCAGGCGTTGGGGCAGTCGGGATTGCCGCATCCCAGACGGAGCCAGGTCTGACTTCTCCGCGTGTATGATGGCGCGTTGAGCTCTGACAGGGTCGGCTTCATGATTTTCCGATCTGTGCTCTCCAGTGTAAAAGAGGCCCTGATAATGTCCAGTTTTGTGATACAATCTACGGCAGTCACGGGGCTCTCTGTTGTGGCCGGTTTCTTGCCGGAAGGGGGACCTCGTGATGTAGCGTCATGGGACAGGGACATGATGCACACAAATTCGAGAGGTGAACTATGGGTCGTTTGACTAAATCGCTTGCAGTTTTGTCGCTGGCCGTGGTTGTCTTCATTGCGGCATGTTCGGCGCCGGCCTCGCAGAATACCCCGACGCAACCAGCTACGGAACAAACGCTCTATGCGGATCCCTTTGCCTATTGCGCGGCGGTGGGAACTGTTGACGCTCCTGATGCGCGCTACAACGGCCCTGAGATGCCAGATTCCGTTATTCAGGGCCTGATCCAGCAAGGGGTGATCTCAGCCGATGCGCCGGCGGAATTTCAGAAGTCCGCAGTTTGGC
>JAAZNO010000253.1 GCA_012798275.1 Chloroflexota bacterium | reverse complement strand
TGGGCAAAGAAGCCGTGTTGCTGGCCGACGTGATGGTACAGGGTATGCAAAGTCTGCCGGGTGATCTCGCGAGCGCGCTGACGGCTGAGGTACCCCCGCTCGGCGGCAATCACCCAGGCGGTGAGGGCGAAGCCCGTCGCAGCGATGGAGGCTATCTGAGGTTGCTTCGTGGAATCTACCGTCAGGCCGAAGCCCGGACTGTCGGGGTCCAGGTTAGTAAAATCGTGGAAGAAGTCAAACGCAGCGCGTAACTCGCGGAAAAGCAGTTCCTGGTTCATGGGGCCCTACGATGGTTGGGGGGATGGCGGGGGAATTCTGACCGACGATTCACGCACGATCAAGTGTGTCGGCAGACGTTGGGGCGCGAACGGCGCGGCGTGTTCCAGGTAGGCGACGAGCTGCGCCGCTGCCTGCGCGCCCCACTCAAAGCGCGGGGCGCCGATGGTGGACAGTGTCGGCCGCATGATCCGCGCGGTCAGGATGTCGTCAAAGCCAACGACGGCGACGTCATCGGGGACGCGGAGGGCGTGCTCCTGCACCGCCTTGATGAAGCCGATCGCCATCTGATCGTTGGCGCAGAAAACCGCCTCCGGGAGCGTCCCCTCGTGCAGCAGCTGCGTGGCGATCTGATAGCCGCTGCTCTCGACAAAATCCCCCTGATAGACGGGCACGTCCAGGCCGTTGCGGGCGGCCTCGGCCAGGAAGGTCTCTTGCCGTTCGGTGTTGTCGAAGTTATGGAGCACGCCGGCCACAAAGGCAATGTGCCGAAAGCCCTGGTCATAGAGGTGATAGAAGGCTTCCTGCGTCCCGCCGCGGTTGTCGAGCAGCAGCGGCAGGAGGGAGTCATTCTCGAAATAGCGGTCCATGACCACGATGGGAAAATCAGGGGCGACCAGTTTGAGCAGCAGGTCGCTTTCCACGGTGGAGTCGAAGACAATCGCGCCGTCTACCTGCCGTTGGGTGAGGATCTTGCGCAGGGCGCGCGCCTGCGGGCAAACGAGCATCTCGTATTCCGTCTGCAACAAGGTCTGGTGAATGCCTTCCAGGATGTCCTCGTAGAACTGTCCGCCGAAGCTGCTGATGAAAACGCCGAGGGTGTGCGTCTGGCGCTTTTTGAGGTGCCGGGCGAAGGCGTTGGGGTGATAGTTGAGCTCCTCGGCGACCTGGAGGATGCGTTGTCGCGTCTCGGCGCTGAGCGTCCCCGTGTTGTTGAGCGCGTAAGAGACGGCGGTCACGCTCACCTGGGCATGTTTGGCGATATCGCGGATGGTGGTCACGGGCGCTGCTCCTGGGAAGGGGTGAATCCCAACCGCTCCAGGCCGCGCAAGATGACGGCATTGCGCATCATGAGGGTGTGCACGCCCTCATTCTCGTGGTTGGCGAGCATCAGCAGCGAAATGCCCTTGTCAATGCCGATGACGTCGGGGTCGAACCAGTTTTTGGTCAGGTTGTAGGCGTCCTGAAAGCCGTAACGGCCTTTGAGGGGCTCGAGCGTATAGTAGTTGAGCAGCGCCGACGCGGCCTGGTCGGGCAGGAAGATGAGGGCGCCGATGGCCCCGGCCGGCGCGACGGTGTCGTCCACGAGATGCTGCCTGTTGTCGTAGCCGGAGGGCGGCGCGCCGTAGCGGCCCTCGTACCCGTGCGGACTGTCGCAGGCGGTCAGGCCCCAGGCGTGGGGACCGAGGGTCGCGTACTTTTCGTCCATCGCCACGGCGAAGTTGTAGTGCGCCAGCGACGCCTCGACAGAATTGTCGAACCAGTTGACGCCGTCCGGGTCGTCATAGCCCCTGAAATCAATCCAGGCGTGGCTGAACTGATAGGTGAAAATCGAGCCGAACCAGGAATGGATGAACGGTTGACCGTCGCCGTATTTGGCGTAGTGGCGGGTGAAGGTCGCATAGACCGAGGGGTCCAGCGGATGGGTGGGCGACGCGGCGGCGAGCACGTAGAGCATCAACTGTTCGGCGTAGAAATCCCAGTGTCCCTCGAAGCCCTTTTCGGGGCGATAGGCCATGTAGAACATGTTGCGCGCCGGGTCCACGAACCAGGGCCAATCCACGTCGGCGTAAATCTGCTCCGCTTTGGCCTGCACCTCGCCGCCAAAATATTCCCCGGCCGCCAACACGCCCATCATCAGGATGGCCGTGTCAATCGTGGAGACTTCACTTTCCCAGGCGCGCGCGCCGGTTTCCATGTCGAGGAAGTGGTAGTAGAAGCCATGCTCCCGGTCGAGGGCGAGCAGGGTATTCAGCGTGCCGTGGGCGCGTTCGTAGCCCTGTTCGCGCGTGATGTAGCCCTTTTCGACGCCGATCGGATAGGCGGTCAGCCCAAAGCCGACGGCGGCGATGCTGGCGATGCCCGCCGAACCGGGATAGCGGTCGCGGATCAGGCCGTAGCCGGGACTGCCGGCCTCGGTGTTGGCCTGTTCCCAGAAAAAGTCGAAGGAGCCGCGCATCTCAAAGGCGATGGCCTCCGCGAGAGAGGGGACTGTCGGCGGCAAGGGCGTGGAAGTGGGCCGCGGCGTCTCCGTGGGAAGGGGCTGCGGCGTCGCTGTCTGAGGTGCTGTCGGCGTTGCCGTGGGCACCAGCGTCGGGCCGCCGCTACAACCGGCCAGGATGACGACGAGGATGAGCCAGCGCCAGAGGTTATTCACCGGTAATCCCTGTCCTTTCTACCGATTCGACGAACCAACGTTGGAGCACAAAGTACATGACCAGCAGCGGCAGGATGTTGAGGAAGGTGCCGCTCAACTTCACGGCTTCGTTGAGCCGGTCAAAAATGTTGACCGTTCCGGGCGGGTACAGATTCTCATACGCCTGGACAAATTTGGACAGCTGCATGGGCAACGTTTGGATGCCGCCTTCAAGGAAGATGACGGTCAGGTAAGTCTCGTTCCAATACCAGACCATGGAAAAGATGAGCGAGACGACATACGCCGGGATGGCGTTGGGCAGGGCGATGTTGTAGAAGATCCGCCATTCTGAGGCTCCATCCAGCCGGGCGGATTCCTCCAACACTTTGGGGAGCGAGAGAAAGCTCTGGTAGAAAATCAACACGAAGATGGCGCTCCTGAACCCCTGGCCGAGGGCGGCGGGGATGATGAGCGAGAGCACGTTCCCCAGCAGCCCATAACGCTTGTAGGTGAGCATCTGCGGGATGACGGTCGTCTGCGCCGGAATGATGAAGGTCGCCACGAGCAGCAGGAACAGCAGCTGCTTGCCCCGGAAGCGATAGCGCGCCAACCCGTAGCCGGTCAGCGAGCAGACGATGACCTGCAGCAGGGAAGGGAGCAAGCTGGTCTGCAGGGACGCCAGGAAAGTGCGGAGATAGTCCAGCACGCGGAACGCCTTGCGGTAGTTCTCCAGGTAGACCGTCGTCGGCACCCACTGCACCATTGGATTGAGCAGATCCTCCGGGCTCTTCATGCTGGTGATGAACATGTACAGCAGCGGGTAGAGGTACACGAAGGCGATCACGATCAGCACGGTATAGATCACCGTGGTGAAAATCGCCCCATAGCGGGTGCGCGTCCCCAAAAAGAAGCTCTTGATGCGATCTTGGTCCAACCACTTTGGTCGTTGCATGGCGCCTCGCCCTTATTTCCTGGTTTGAGGAGCAATCAGCAGATAGATGCCGCCGATCAACAGCAGCAAGACGGCGAAGTAAATGAAGGACATCGCGCTTGCATAGCCGATGCCCCCCTGCACGGCATAGGTCTGACTGTAGATGTACTTGATGACCTTGTTCTCCGAGAAGTGCGAGAGGGTGACGATGGTGTAGATGGCGTTGACGAGCGTCGTCCCTGAGAGCGCTGGCAGGGTGATCTTCCAAAACGAGACCCATCCCGACGCCCCATCTATGGAAGCCGCCTCGTAGACAGAGGGATCAATCTTCTGCAGGCTCGCCAGGTAGATGAGCACCTGCACGCCGGAGAACCAGAAGATGATGATGAACGAGGTGAGCAGGTACTGGATGGGCGCCCGCAGATAGGAAGGCAGCTGCGTGAGGAATTGGGTGATGAGGGTGAGGTTGGCGAGCTGCGGCACCGACGCGACCCCCTGCTCCACGAGCTCCCGAATCACCGGGCCACTGGTGATGATGACGGGCAGGAAGAAGATGGTGCGGAACACGCCCTTGAGCCGAAACCGCAGATTGAGGAACAGCGCGATGATCAGCGCGAAGATCAACACGATGGGCACCGAGACAAGCGTCTCGATGGCGTATTCGATGAGCAGATCCACGAAGGTTGGGTCGGTGAACAGCGCCCGCGCGTAATTGGCCCATTGCACAGGGACGAGCTGGATTTCCTCCGCCGTCACCGTCACCTGGTTAAGGCTGTAGAGGAACGTCTGTACGAGCGGCAACAGCGTGAACAGGGCAAAGCCCAGCAGCCAGAGGAAGACGAAGGCGAGGCCTTGCAGCGCTTCGCGCGTGGCCGGCTTGATTTCATGGCGGGAAAGTCTCGTTTTCTTCACGGTAGCACCCCATCTCGCACCGCGGCGTCCCGTGCGTTGACTACGAAAGCGCCGCTGGAAAATGGTTCGGGATTGAAGTTGACGACGATCTGCTTGCCGTTGGCGTACGTCGTGGCCCAGACCCCCGGCGCGAGTTGCTCCCGCGCCACGATCTCCTGGCCCTTGACCGGCGCGAGCACGCGGTTGAGCCGGGCATAGGTCTCCGCTACGATCGGCCCCCATTGAGCATACGACGAGGTGTAGATCCAGTCGGAGCGCGTGTTGAGGATCTTCCCGGTGACCTCGTAGCTGAGGAAGTAGGAAGGATAGACGCCGTAATCCATGTGCCGCAGCAGGTCCTCTTCCAGGTCGGCGGA
>JAAZNO010000252.1 GCA_012798275.1 Chloroflexota bacterium | reverse complement strand
CGGCGACACGTCCGCCGTGATTTCGGGCACGAGGTAGTGATAGTTGGTGTCGAACCATTTGGTCATTTCCAGGGCGGGGATGCCTTCCGCGCCGCGGGCCATGGCGAAATAGCGGTCCAGCCCCTGCAGCGCGGCAAACCGTGCCGGAATCAACCCCAAGCGCACGCTCCAATCGAGGACGTGATCGTAGAGCGTGGCGTCGCCCACGCCGATGTGATCAATCCCGGCATCGCGCTGCGTTCGCCAGCCGTCCTCCTCCACCTGTTGAAACGTCGCCAGCAGGGTGTCGGCGTCCGTTTCGCGCTTCCAAAAGGCCTCGAGGGCGCGTTTGAGCTCGCGGTTTTTGCCGATGCGGGGATAGCCCACGGTTTGTGTGTCATGGGATGCTGTCATCAAGTCTCCTTCGAAAATGGCCCCGAATAAACACGAATTTCACGAATAAGATTAGAAATTCCTGGCCCCCGGGGCAGCTACGTTCTCAAACACCGCGCTTTAGCGCGGTTGGCTCGTGTCGCCCCGTGAGCCGTCGCCCCGGAATGAATTCCGGGTCTGACAGATCAAGCGCGCTGAAGCACGCTCCTCAAACACCGCGTTCCTCGGAAAATGGCTCACGGATGGCCACAGATTTCACGGGTCAGAAAAGGTAGCGTGAACTTCAGGCCGCTCTCAGTCATTCTCATCTGCGTGAATCTGCGTCCAATACCTCTTCCTCGCGCTTCAGTGCGGTTGGCGCCTGTCAGGCTGAGGATTCCATCCCCGGCCGAACTGCCCACAGGGTACGGCTCACAGCTCACATGTTCATGTCCACATGTCATCAGCGCTGGCAACAAAAACGCCTCTCCGCAAGAGAGGCGATCCAGCGATGAGTATTCTCCTGGTATCCCCCCTCATCTTTCAGAGCCCCCAGCATGGGTCTCTGCCGGATTTGGCACCCCGTCACGCCCCTGCGCCGGGTTGCCGAGGCTTCAGCGGGCCGATCCCTCCGCCTCTCGTGATGAGTGACAACTGCCCTGCCGGGCGTTGATGTTGTCGTTGAAGTCAACTCTACTACGAGTGCGGGCGATTGTCAAGGGGCGCCGTCACGAATTTCCGGGAATTTCACCCCAAATCGGTCGAAAGGTCTTGACATTTCATTTTCTCATGTTAGAATAATCATGTAAGCGCTTCCAAATCCAGAGTCATGCTGCCGAAGCTCTGGCTTCAGCCCAAAGGATTCTGCTTCGCATCTCCGGCAGCGGCGCCTTACCAACTACTGATAATCCTGCCATTGCAAGGAATCACGCCGCCGGGGATGACTGCAAAATCGCCTGGTCGTCCCAAAAATCACTCTAAAATTGCAGGACGCATGGGTTACGCAATATTAATTAGCACAAAACGCCTTCAACGACGACTCCGGCCCTGCAAAAGCGTCGTTCCACTATGAGCTTTACAATGGCCATTTTTATGGAGGATAATACGGGATGATTTCACGTTCGATGTCCAACTGCTACAGGCCTGTTCCTAATCCGACAGGCCTAAAAAATGAATTTTCATGTAAACGCTTACAAGGATATTATGGGGCCTGATCGCAAAATCACCATTTTCGATGTCGCAACCGAAGCCGGGGTGTCCTTCGGCACCGTCTCGCGCGTGATCAACAATGACGTTCACGTCAAACCAGAGACCCGCGAACGCGTGCTCCAGGCCATGGAGAAATTGGGGTTTGTAGCCAACCGGCAGGCACGTAGCCTGGCAGGAGGCAAAACCAACGCCATCGGCCTTCTCGTCCCGGATTTGGGCACGGGTTACATCGGCGAAATCATTCGCGGCATAGATGCCGAATTGACGTTGCAGGGGCTGGACCTCATCCTCTACACCACCCACCGCACCGCCAGCAAGGAAGCGAACTACGTCGCCAATCTGGCGCATGGCATGGTGGATGGGTTGTTGCTGGTGTTGCCGCGCAATCCGGCGGATTATGTCGGCACGCTGACGCAGCGCAATTTCCCCTTCGTGCTCATTGACCATCAAGGCACAGGCAAGGATTGTCCGGCAGTAGGGGCGACCAACTGGCAGGGCGCGTTCGACGCCACCGAGCATCTCATCAAACTGGGGCACCGGCGCATCGGCTTCATCACCGGCTCGATGGATCTCGGTTGCGCCCAGGACCGGCTGGCGGGGTATCGCGCGGCGCTGCGCACCCATCACCTCCCCGCCGCCGACGAACTGATCTACGAGGGCACTTTCTTCCAACCCGATGGCTTCACCGGCGCACAGGTCCTGCTCGACCTGCCCCATCCTCCTACCGCCATCTTTGCCTCCAACGATGTGATGGCCATGGGCGTGATGGATGCCATCCGTGATCGTGGGCTGCGGATTCCCGATGACGTCTCGGTATTAGGATTCGACGACATCCCGCAGGCCTCCCTGGTGCGACCGGCGCTGACCACGATCCAACAACCCCTGGAAAAAATGGGGCGCGTGGCCACCCAAATGCTGCTGGATCTGCTGGAAGATCCCGCAAGACCGGTACAACGCATCGAGCTGCCCACGAAACTCATCCTCCGTGATTCGTGTTGTTCGCAGCGCAACAACGCCGCAGCGACATCCCCTCAATGAACGAGCTGTAAGGAGGTGATCCCAGGCCCAACCAATTAACCGCTAGATCCGACCGTCTCGAATTCGAAGCTGTAGTATCCACTAAATTACCTGTTTGAAGAAGGAGGACCCCATGAAACACACATTCTTTCGTTTGCTGGCGCTGGTCATGATTGCCGCGACCGTGCTCGCGGGCTGCGGCACCGAGGGGACTCAAACCCCTGCAGCATCCGGCGGCGAAAAAGTCACCATCACCTGGTGGCACATCACCACTGCCGAAAATCAAAAGGCCGTCTGGCAGAAGCTCGCCGATGAGTATATGGCGGCGCATCCAAACGTCACCATTGAGATCACGGTGCTGGAAAACGAAGCTTTCAAGACCAAGCTGACCACCGTCATGCAGTCCGGCAGTCCGCCCGACATTTTCCAGAGCTGGGGCGGCGGAACGATGAATCAATACGCCGAGGCCGGCTTGCTCAAGGACATCACTGCGGACCTGGATGCCGATGGCGGCGCCTGGCGCAACACCTTCGCCCCCGGCGCATTGGGCGTCTATGCATACCAGGGCAAGAACTACGGCGTGCCGTGGGACATGGGGATGGTGGGCATGTGGTACAACAAGGCCCTCTTCGCCCAGGCCGGCATTACCAACCCGCCGACCACCTGGACTGAGCTGCTCGATGTCGTCAAGAAGCTCAAGGCCGCCGGCATCACACCGATCGCTGTCGGCGCCGGCGATAAGTGGCCGGCCGCCTTCTGGTGGGAGTACCTGGCAACGCGCATCGGCGGCGAGTCCGCTTTCGCCGCTGCGGCTGACCGCACCGGGGCATTCACGGATCCGGCTTTCATCGAGGCCGGCAAGAAGCTCCAGGAGCTCATCGCGCTCGAGCCGTTCCAGGAAGGCTTCCTGGGGGCGACGTGGGGAGATGAGGCGACCATCATTGGCAACGGCAAGGCGGCCATGGACCTGATGGGGCAATGGGCGCCCGGCGCATTCGCCGACAACAGCCCCGATGGCAAGGGATTGGGCGAGAACCTCGGGTGGTTTCCCTTCCCCATGGTCGAGGGCGGCAAGGGCGACCCGAATGACGCCGTCGGCGGCGGCAACGGTTTCGCCCTCGGCAAGAACGCGCCTGCCGAAGCCGTGGACTTCGTCAAATACCTGACGCGCGCCGAATCCCAGGTGCAGTGCGCCGAGGTCGGCTTCTGCATCCCGGTGGTCAAGGGCGGCGAGGCGGGCCTGAAGGATCCCCTGATGATCCAGATTCAGCAATCGCTCGCCAAGGCGAAGTACTTCCAGCTGTACTACGACCAGGCGCTGACCCCCGCATTGGGTTCGGTTGTGAATGACGCGGTGCAGGGTCTCTTCGCCGGGACGCTAACGCCGGAGCAGGCCGCGCAAACCATCGAAGATTCAGCCAAGCAAGAGCTGCAGTAAGCGGGTGTACGTCGTGGCGGGGATTGGGTCATCACGCCCAATCCCCGTCCGCGTCAAGACTCTGAGGGGTATGACCGAACCTGCAGCCTGGCTGGGGATGGAATCCCGGCCTGACACAAGTCGCCCGCGTTGAAGCGCGGTGTTTGAGGACGTAGCAGCCCCGGGGGCCAGGAATTTCTAATCTTATTCGTGAAATTCGTGTTCATTCGGGGCCATTTTCGAAGGAGACGCCAGGTGCTGGCGCACATCATTCAAGAATGAAAATGTGCGATCATTGTTCAGCCTGGCATCAGGTAGCTCGACGGCGATGGCTGAACCTTTGTAAGCTGCAGCTTTTGCCCCCTCCCCAACGGTGGGGTTGCGCCGTTGGTGAGGGAAGAAAAAATAAGGGGGTTTTGCAGGCGGGCTACGCCCGCCTGCAAAACCCCACAAAAAAAGTTCCCCTTCCCCCCGCGCAGCGCGGGGGGAAGGGGCCAGGGGATAGGGGGAAAAAGTTGATTCTAAATCTTCAGCAATCACCAGGAAATCTTGCGTTTTTTAGAATGTGAGTCGTGAGCAGAGGCTGCAACAGCTCACAGCTGCGGCTGGGGATAGAATCCCCAACCTGACACGAGCCAACCGCGCTGAAGCGCGTTGTTTGAAGGCGTAGCAGCGCCGGGGCAAGGAATTTCTAATCTTATTCGTGAAATTCGTGTTCATTCGGGGCCATTTTCGAAGGAGGCTTCATGGACATTCCGATTGCCAGACACGCCTTGAAATCAGGGGGCGAAAAACGACAAACGTCGCGCAAAGGTCAGAATCGGCTGACGATCATCTTGTTCTTGTTGCCGGCGCTCGCGCTGTTCACGGTGTTCCTGATCTACCCCATTGTACGCTCAGTTTACTTCAGCCAGTTTGATTGGAACGGCCTGGGTCCCGCCGTGAAATACGTGGGCCTGGAGAACTTCAAACGCATTCTGAGCGACAAGATCTTCATGACTGCCGTGAAGAACGGCCTCTTAATCGTCGTGCTGTCCCTCACGCTGCAACTGCCGCTCTCCCTGGCGCTGGCAATCATGGTGGGACGCGAGCTGCCCGGACGGGTCTTCTTCCGCACCATCTTCTTCATGCCGTATGTGCTCTCCGAAGTGATTACCGGCATCATTTGGCTGGGTCTCTTCAATCCCGATCCGGAACGCGGTTTCATCAATGCCCTGTTAGTGCTCATCGGCCTGCAACCGCAGACCTTCTTGGGCAACATCAACCAGGCCCTCCCCTGTATCTTCGTCGTCCTGACATGGAAGTATTTTGGGCTGCACATGCTGCTCTTCATGGCCGGGCTGCAAAACATCCCCAAAGAGCTGGAAGAAGCCGCCCGCATTGACGGCGCGAACAGCTGGCAGATCATCAAGAACGTCACCATCCCGCTCCTCAGCGGCACCATCCGCACCTCCGTGTATCTCTCGGTGGTCGGCGCGCTCACCCAGTTCAACCTGGTGTGGATCATGACCAAAGGCGGCCCGGTCAACGCCACCGAAGTCATGGCGACCTACATGTATCGCTACGGTTTTGTGCGCTTCTGGCTGGGATATGGCTCCGCCGTGGCGTTGGTCATGCTGCTCATCTGCCTGATTTTCTCGATCGTCTACCTCAAACTGGTGCGTCCGCCAGATTACCTGGGAACTTATTAGGAGGCAGGAACGATGACAGTCACAGCCCAACATCGCCGCGCCGTACTCAAACGCACCCTATCACGAGGGCTTCAATACCTGGTGCTCGTGATCTTCACCCTCATCGTGCTGGTCCCCATCGTGATTCTGGTCTTTGGCGCACTCAAGACACGCGGGGAGATGTACTCCCTGCCTTACACCATCCCCAACCCTCCTCACTGGGAAAATTTCGGCAAGATCTTGTCGCAATCCTCCTTTTGGACCATGCTGCGGAACAGCCTCTTGGTGATGGTCAGCACCACCCTGAGCGTCCTGGCGATCTGCAGTCTGGCGGCTTTTGTGTTCGCGCGACTGAACTTCAAGGGCAAGAACCTGCTCTTCAACTTTCTGACCCTGGGGCTGATGTTCCCCATCACCGTGGCGATCATGCCCGTATTTCTCGTCATCCGTGAGATGCAGCTGACCAACACCCACCTGGCAGTCATCCTCGTGCAGACGGCATTCCAGATTTCGGGGAACATCATGATTTTGCATGGCTTCTTCCAGGCCATTCCGACAGAATTGCAGGATGCCGCGTACATTGACGGCTGCAATGCCTTCGACTTTTTCTGGCGCATTCTGCTGCCGCTGGCGCGTCCGGCCCTCTCAGCCGTCGGCGCGCTGACGATGATTGCCAGCTGGAATGACCTCCTCACGCCGTTGGTGTTTATAGACAAAGATGTGCTGTGGACGCTGCCCCTGGGCACAATGCAATTCCAGGGTCAATATGGCCAGGATCTGGCGCTGGTAGCGGCATTCGTGACTCTCTCCGCCGTGCCGACGCTCATCTTCTACCTCTTTGCGGAACGGCAGATCGTCTCCGGTCTCACGGCTGGGGCACTCAAAGGCTAGCACGAGGAAATTCAGCCATGTCCCATTCACGGCAATATTGGATGCTCGCTACGGCGCTCTGCATGCTGCTCTCCGCCTGCGCCGGGCCGACCTCCGGCGACCAGCCTGTCAGCATCCCCATCAATTTCACGCCCGCCAGCGAAAGCGGCGTGTACCGCAACCTGTTCGCCGAATATTTGGGCCAATCCGACGCCGAAATCCAGGCGAAAATCGAGGCCGCCTTCCAACAGCTCTTCTATGGCGACGATTACCGCGAGCGCGTCTACTATCCGGTGGGCGATGACATGGCTTACATTCTTGACACCGGCAATGACGATGTGCGTAGCGAGGGCATGTCCTACGGCATGATGATCGCCGTGCAGCTGGATAAGAAGGAAGAATTCGACCGCCTCTGGAAATGGGCCAAGACCTACATGTACCAGACCGAAGGAGGCTACAAAGGCTATTTCGCCTGGCACTGCAAGCCCGATGGGACGCAGCTTCACGCTAACCCCGCCTCGGATGGCGAAGTGTGGTTCATCACCGCACTGATTTTCGCTGACGCGCGGTGGGGAAGCGGCGAGGGCATCACCAATTACCGGGCCGAGGCCCAATCCATCCTCGATGTTGCCCTTCACGCCGAGCAGTTGGGCGGCAGCATCGCCACCAACCTCTTCGACCCCCAGACCCAACTGGTCGTCTTCGTGCCGATGTTGGGGAAGAACTCCTCGTTCACCGACCCCTCGTACCACATGCCTCACTACTACGAACTCTGGGCGCGCTGGGCCGACAAAGACAACGCCTTCTGGGCTGAAGCCGCGACTGCAAGCCGCGCCTACCTCAAGACGGCGGTTCACCCTCAAACAGGACTGGCGCCCGACTATTCCTATTTCGACGGCACACCCTATAACGACGCCGATCATGGCCAGTTCCGCTACGATGCCTTCCGCGTGGGCGCCAACATTGGCGTGGATTATGCCTGGTTCCGGCCCGATGAGTGGCATCGGGAAGAGGCCAATCGCCTGCTCAGCTTCTTCGCCGCGCAGGGGCTGGACGCCTACAAGGCCGAGTACACCCTCGACGGCCAGCCCCTTGTGGGACACCGCTCGTCGGGGCTGATCGCGACGAATGCCGTGGCCGCCCTCGCCGCCGATCCGCAGATCGGAAAGCCATTTGTCCAGGCCCTCTGGGAGCTGCCGCTTCCCACCGGAACCTATCGCTACTATGACGGCCTGCTCACGATGCTGGCGCTGCTGCAGGTGAGCGGGAATTTCCGCATATATCTGCCCTAAACCATCGAATATGGGACGTAGGAACGTGCGAACATAAATGACTCGCCTTTTCACCTTTTCGCTGACTCGCCTATTTTCCGAGGAGACGCCAGGTGCTGGCGCACATCATTCAAGAATGAAAATGTGAGGCGTGAGCAGCGACAGCGACGGCTCACGGGTTCGACACGAGCCAACCGCGCTGAAGCGCGGTGTTTGAGGACGTAGCAGCCCCGAGGGCAAGGAATTTCTAATCTTATTCGTGAAATTCGGGTTCATTCGGGGCCATTTTCGAAGGAGCCTTTATGAGCACGCTTGATTCGGCCATCCGGCAACACCGCACCGCGACCGCGACCCTCACCCTGACTCACGCCGGCGCGCCCATCGTCGGCCAAGAGCTCCGCCTCCAACAACTGCGCCACAAATTCCTCTTCGGCGCCAATTGGGACGAGGAAACCCTCGCGCTGGTCAACGGCGAATTGACAGGGCCGGCGCGAGAGCTGGCCGAACGCCGCAACGAGGCTTTTCTGCGCCTGTTCAATCAGGCCACCCTGCCGTTTTATTGGGCGCGCTTCGAGCCGGAACGCGGCCGGCCT
>JAAZNO010000251.1 GCA_012798275.1 Chloroflexota bacterium | reverse complement strand
CTTCAGTGGGTGACGGCGTTTACGTCGGCCCACGTCTCCGCGGCGACTTTGACGACGCCCTCGCGGGTGAGGGCGCCATCATACTCGGTCGCGCCGCCGCTGGCGGTCCACCCGCTAAGCACCAGCGGCCAGCGCGGGTGCGCCGCGGCAATCCATACGCCATTGTAGCGTCGGGCAAAGTGCAGGTGTGAGGCGTCCGAATATCCTCCCTCGCAGGAAGGGTGCCCTATCGGGTCGCCGACGGCAAGCTCCGCCCCTACCGGCGCGCGCCCCTCGCTGCCCATGTGCATGTACAGCAGGGTCCAGCCGGTGCCGATGAAGCCATCCGCGTCGAGGTCCTGAAATACCATTCCCTGATCGCTGAAGATGATGGGACCCGCCGCGGCGGCCGTGACCCATTGCTGGCTCATCATGCAGCCCAGGTATTGCTCGCCGGTGACGAAATCCAACGCCGCCCACGAGCTGCCGGAATCCCAGCCGCCGTGCGGACCGCCGGTGAGATACCAGGTCTCCTGCTCGGGCCATGGCAGGACCAGGGTTGGCGCCTGGAGCGTGGCCGGCAACAGCGGCTCCACCGCGTAGGCAAAGGGATCTCCCCAGAGCCGTCGGTAAGTGGCGCTGAAGGTGTCCAGCCGCTGCAAGAAGGTCCCGTAGTCCGCAGCGCCCAGCGCCAGGAAGCGCTGCACGGCCGCCGTGCCCGCGTTCACATTCAGGGCAATTTCCACGTAGGAGCCATCGCCGAGGGGATACGTCCACGTCCGTTCCTCCAGCCAGCCGTAAAAGCCGGCGTTGAGGAGGTCCGCCGCCCAGGCCAGCTGCCGCCCCAACCCATCCCATCCCTGGACCTCATAGCCCAGGGGATACAGCAAGGCCGCCTCTGAGGGCTGAGGATTGGAGAGCCAGCCGCTTTCCATCTCCATGAGAGTGAGCAACACTCGCGGCCCGACGCTGTAGCGCAGCGCCGTCAGCTCGACTAGCTCCGCCGCGGTGCAGGAGCTGAACTCAAAGGACTCCACGGTGTGGGCGAAAGGGCCGGGAAAAGCTGCTGTGGCCTGGGCCACGTCGAAATCTGCCAACGCCGGCCCGTACACCAGCTCACTATCGGGGATTAGCAACGTCGTCGGCCCCTGGTGCTCTGCCTCAAGGGACAGCTTCAGCGTCTGGCCTACAGCGAGCGCGTCGGCGTCGCTCAAGCCGTTGATGCGCATGAGCAGTTCCACGGACATGCCTGTCGCTGCCGCGATCCCCGTCAGGGTGTCGTTGGGGCGTACCTGGTAAGTGCGGGTGAGGGTCTCCGGGCGTTGCCGGGTCGGTGTGGGCGGCGCCGGGGGGACGTTGAGGACGGGCGCAGCGGCTCTTTCGGCCGGCGCTTCTTGTTCCTGGGGCTGGCCGATGAAGCTTTCTGGATCCGCCAGCACCGTCGCTGCCGGGACACCGCCGACTCGCTTCGCCGGGGTGCAGGCGGCCATCAGGACGATCACCGCCAGCAGCAGGGCGCCCAGGCGCTGCCATCGCCATGGGCTTCCGGTTGTAGACCGGGCGCTTTGCCTGTCCATCAGCGCTGAATGACCTCCAGCCCTCCCATCCAGGGACGAAGCGCTTCCGGCACGCTGAGGCTGCCGTCCGCCTGTTGATAGGTCTCCATGAGGGCGATCATGACGCGCGGCAACGCCAGTCCTGAGCCGTTGAGGGTGTGGACATAGCGCGGTTTGGCGCCTGGTTCGGGGCGGTAGCGGATGTTGGCCCGGCGTGCCTGGAAATCGGTCACGTTGCTGCAGGAGCTCACTTCCAGCCACTCGTTCTGCCCCGGCGCCCACACCTCCAGGTCGTAGGTCTTGGTGGAGCCGAAGCCCAGATCGCCCGTGCAGAGTTCCACCACGCGATAGGGCAGCTCGAGCGCCTCAAGCAGCCCCGCCGCATGGGCGAGCAGCTGCTCCAGCGCCACGGGGCTTTCTTCCGGCGTGGTGAATTTGTACAGCTCCACTTTGTCGAATTGATGGCCGCGCTTGATGCCGCGCACGTCCCGCCCGGCGCTCATCTTCTCGCGGCGGAAGCAGGGGGTGTAGGCCACGTAGCTCAAGGGCAGGCGTTCCACGTCGAGGATCTCATCGCGGTGCAGATTGGTGAGCGCCACCTCAGCGGTCGGCAGCAGCCAGAGGTCATCTTCGACATCGTGGTAGAGGTTGTCGGCGAATTTGGGCAGCTGTCCCGCGCCCACGAGCATCTCGCGGCGGACGACAAAGGGCAGGTACCACTCGGTGTAGCCGTTGAGGCGCGTGTGGACGTCCAGCATCCAGAAGATCAGCGCGCGCTGCAGCCGTGCGCCGGCGCCCTTGAGGACGTAGAAGCGGCTACCGGCGAGCTGCACGCCGCGCTCGAAATCGAGGATGCCCAGTTCGGGGCCCAGGTCCCAGTGCGCCAGCGGCGCGAAGCCGGCGGCGGTGAAATCGCGGGGCGTACCCCAGGTGCGCACGACCTGATTGTGACTTTCATCCGGCCCGACCGGCACGGAGGCATCGGGGATGTTGGGCAGCCACAGCAATTTTTCGTGGAATGCGGTCTCGATTTCCCGCAGGTCCTGCTCCAGCGCCGTGATGCGGTCGCCCACTTCACGCATCTCCGCGATGCGTGCCTGTCGCGCTGCCGAATCCTTCGTCTGGCCGATTTCCCTGGAGACACGATTGCGCTCGGCGCGCAAGGTCTCGACTTCTTGCAAGGCCTCGCGTCGGCGTTCGTCCAACCGCAGGATCTCATCTACGAGTTCGGGGGCGTCGTTG
>JAAZNO010000032.1 GCA_012798275.1 Chloroflexota bacterium | reverse complement strand
GGAACATATCAACTCTTCCGTAAATCAGCGAGTCAGCGAATAGAACACATTTGCACGTACGTACTTCGTACGTTTACACGCACCTTCACACGTTTCCAGGCGCCCACGTGCCCCACCCGATTCAAAGTTCCTGGCCGGTGAGCTGCGCGTAGAGGGTCTGGAACTCTTCGTCAGAGTAATAGTAGATGATCACCCGCCCGCCCTTGCGCCCCGCACGCAACTTGACCCGTGTGCCCAACGCTTCCTGGAAACGCTCTTCCAGCGCCCGGATCTCCGGCGGGGTGACAGGTTTAGGCCGCGCGGGGGTCGCCGTCTCCTCGCGGAGCTTCTGCACGAGCGCCTCGGTCTGGCGGACGTTGAGTTCCTGTTCGAGGACGCGGCGCAACGCTGCGTCCTGCTGCGCCGGCGATTCCAATCCCAGCAGGGCGCGCGCGTGCCCCTCGGTAATGCGCCGCTCGGTCAGCGCGGCCTGAACTTTGGGGGAGGCCTGAAGCAGGCGCAGGGTATTGGTCACCGCCACGCGGCTCTTGCCCACGCGGCGCGCCACTTCCGTCTGCGAAAGGCCAAAATCCTCGACGAGGTGCTGATAGGCCAGCGCCTCCTCCAACGGATTGAGATCGGCGCGCTGGACGTTTTCCACCAACGCCAGCTCCAGCATCTGCTGCGGGGCCGCTTCTTTGATGATAACAGGGACTTCTTCGAGTCCGGCGAGCCGCGCCGCGCGCCAGCGACGTTCGCCGGCGATGAGCTGATAGCCGCCCTCAGGGCGTCGGGTGACCACCAGCGGCTGGATGATGCCGTGTTCCTGGATGGAGGCGGCCAGCTCCAGCAAATCTTGATCCCGGAAGGGGGCGCGAGGCTGATGGGGGTTGGGGACGATCTGGTCGTGCCGCACCTGCTGTAAGCCGGTCTCCCCCTCCTCCGCCGCCGGAGGGATCAACGCTGCCAACCCGCGCCCCAACCCTCGTTTCTGATTCATCGCTCGCCACCTCATCCGTGAATGGAATCCGCCGTTAGTATAGCATCAAGACGCAAATGTCACAATCACTTGGCGCGCGGCGTCTCCGGCATATAATGGAAGTATGGAACACGTGACGACGGGCCTGCAAATTTCCCCGTGTCGGCTCATCGTGGGGATCACCGGCGCCAGCGGCGCGATCTATGGGGTGCAGCTGCTGGAAGCGCTGCACGCGCTGCAGGTGGAAACCCATCTGGTGATCACCGAGGCGGGATGCACGACGTTGGCATTGGAAACCGGACGCACCCCGGAGAGCCTGGAGCCGCTCGTCGCGCGGCGTTATGCTCCCTACGACTTCACCGCCGCGATTGCCAGCGGCTCCTTCGCCACGCAGGGGATGATTGTGGCGCCATGCTCGATCAGGACCCTCGCGGCCATCGCCCACAGTCACGCCGACGAGTTGCTGGCGCGCGCCGCTGATGTGACCCTCAAAGAGGGGCGCCCGCTGCTGCTGGTCGTCCGTGAGACGCCGTTGCACCTGGGGCACTTGCGGCTGATGGTGCAGGCGGCGGAGCTGGGGGCCATCATCTTCCCGCCGGTGCCGGCGTTCTACACCCATCCCCGCACCCTCGAAGAGCTCGTCCAGCAAACGGTCGGCCGCATCCTGAGCCGGATGGGCTTCCCCAACACTCTCTACACGCCCTGGGAAGGGGCGTCGGACTCCCCGACGGCGGACTAGACGAAAGCCGTGACCAACACGGCGACGCCGCTCAGGCCAAACGCCATTTCAGGGATCAGCGCCGGCAAGCACCGCAAATAGCTGCGGTAGAAATTCCAGCCAAAGAGTCCGCCGGCGTGCGCGGGATAGGGCCACAGGCTGAACTGCCGCGTGCTCAAGGGCCACAGCCACATCACGCCGTCATCCGTGTGCCAGGAATCCAGGACCAGATGGAACAGCGTCAGAATCCCCACGCGGAGTGCCCAGGCGGGCGAAAACACGGCGAGGAGCAGCGAGAGGAGCACGTAGAAGAGGGGGGCGTGGGTGATAAAGCGATGATGAGCGAGCCGCTGCCGCCCCACGCGATGTCCCAGCAACGGCGCCATGAGGGCGTCGAGATCAGGCAAATTTCCCAACGCCGCGCCGATGAGCAGCAGCTCCGGTCCAGGCGTGGTATGGAAGATCCCGCGCTCGATGGCCCAGGCGAGGGCGAGACTCGCGCCGATATGTCCGCCCTGGGTCATTGCGCCGCTCGCTGTTGGTGTTGACGCTCGGCGAGCACGCGATCCCAGAGGGCCCGCGCCTCTCCCGCTACGGGGGTTTCCACGGCCAGGCCGTGAGGCGCCGCGCGCGTTTCGATGACATGGACAAAGGTGACCAGTCCATCGGTATACGGACGTTCTGTCGGGGGGACGCCGAAAGGCCGTGCTTCCACATAGACAGTGAGGCTGCTGGTTCCCACATAGGCGACCCGGCCTTCCAGCACCAGGGTCGCGCCAGAGCCGACGCTCTGGCGGAAATCCATGCCATGCAATCGTGCGCACACGATATTTTGCGGCGGGCGTTCCAACGCCGCCTGCGCTGTCATGAAGCCGACCTCCACCAACCATTCGGCCATGCGTCCGGCAAACAGCGTGCCGTGATGATTGAGGTCAATGGATTTCACCAAATGTGAGGCGGTGACGCGGGGCAAACTCTCGATCTTCATACCTTTTTCCAACTTTCTTGCACTAAAACAGCAACAAAAACAGGCCGACGCTGAGCATCGGCCTGTTGATGGCCCCAAGGGAATTCGAATCCCTGTTTCCGACTTGAGAGGCCAGCGTCCTAGGCCACTAGACGATGGGGCCGAACCGGAGAAGATTTTACCAGGAACCGCCGTTTTGTCAACCGCGCGGGTCGTCGGGGTGCAATTGGCCGAGCCCAGAGGGTCGCCGTGGAGGTAAGTCAGCGCGCCGCCTTGCCGTTGGGCGACGCGCTGGGTGCCCAGGGTGTAGTACCGCGTCATGTTGCTGGTAGTGCTCCGCCACTCAAAGCGGGTGCCGATGTAGTAGGTGGTCACGCCGTTCAGCACGGATTTGACGCGGTGGCCATCGCTTCAACTTATTCTAACCCATTTGTCGTCTGGCAAATGGAGGTAAGCTCAATCATCGGAATCCAAAGACTAATATCAG
>JAAZNO010000250.1 GCA_012798275.1 Chloroflexota bacterium | reverse complement strand
GTCGTCGGCCATGCATTGGAGGATGTTTAGGCCGCACAACTCGGAGATTTCATTGGCATACATCAAAAGACCAGTATACTTATACTAACACAATTCAGGCAACTGACAACTTTGGATTGGGTAATGGGTGAGGGATAATGGAGCAAGGGGTAAAAGGAGCGCGTGATGTTGTATATCGGCCTGGATGATACGGACATTCTCGGCACGCCTGGGACGGGGCGCCTGGCCCGTGACATGGCGACGCTGTTGGCGGGCGAATACGCGATGGGCGGGATAGTGCGGCAGCAGCTGTTCTATGATCCGCGCGTCCCCTTCACCAAGAACAATAGCAGCGCTTGCATCCTCCTTGAGAATGGCGCGTCGGCGCACGCCGGGGCCATCGCGGAGCGCGTGCGGACGTTCATGCGTGAACATTTCCAGCCGGGCAGCGATCCCGGCCTGTGCGTGAGTGCGGTCGCGCCGCCGGAGTGCATTGCTTTCGGCCACCGGGCGCAGCGGGAGCTGGTGACGCAGGCAGAAGCCCGCGCCCTGGCCGCCGCGCACGGCATCTACCTGGAAGGCCTGGGGGGCACGGAGGACGGCGTCATTGGGGCGTTGGCGGCGATCGGCCTGACGGCTTCGGGCGATGACGGGCGCTACATCCTGGTGGGGCGCAGCCGCGAATTGCATGGCTTGCAGCCGATGACGGCGTTGCTGGAGGCGGGCATCGCCGCCGTGCAGCTGGAGAGCGGCGAACCGGTGACGGAAGGATGGGTGCTCGCTGACCTTTTGCGTCCGGCCCGGCGCGGCGGACGACCGGTGGCGGTGGTCACATGGAGCGTAGAGGACCGCTGCTGGCTGCCGTTGAAGCTGGATTGAAGCTGCGTCGGGCGCAGGAAGCCATGGTGCCGTTGGAAGCAGAGCGTCATCCTATTCTGCGGGCGGAGGCGGTGGAATATCGCTACGCTCAACATGGGCCGGCGCTGCCGCCGGTTTCGCTGGCGGTGGAAGCGGGCGTCTGTCTGGCGCTGACCGGCCCCTCAGGCTGCGGCAAATCCACGCTGGCGCGTTGTCTCACCGGGCTGATTCCCCATCTCTACCGGGGCGAGATGCGCGGCACCGTGTGGATTGAAACGTTGCCGACCGCGACGACGCCGCTATGGCAACTCACCGAGCGCGCGGGGATGGTGTTCCAGAATCCGGCGGCGCAGCTGCTGGCGACGACGGTCGAAAACGAGGTGATCTTTGGCCTGGAGAATCTGGGCCTGCCGCGCGCGGAGATCGAGACGCGGTTGGAGGTGGCGCTGGCCCGCTTTGGGCTGGCCGCGTTGCGGCGCCGGGACCCCCGCACGCTCTCGGGCGGCGAGCAACAGCGACTGGCGCTGGCGAGCATCATGAGCCGGCGCCCGGCGGCCCTGGTGCTCGACGAGCCGTTCTCCATGCTCGACGGTAGCGCCGCTGCGGAATTGGTGACGGCGCTGACGGAGCTCTCCGCTGCAGGGACGGCGGTGGTCGCCTGTGAGCATCGCCTCGGCTGGCTGGAGCTGTTGCCGGGAGCGCGCGTCCTCCGCCTGGAGGGAGCGCCGCTTCCGGCGCCAGAGGCGGAGGCGCTTCCCCCGCTGACATTCCGGCGGGCACCCTTCACGCTCCACGCGGAGGGGGTGACGGTGCAGCGTGGGGCGAACGTGGTGCTCCGGGATTTGCATTTCGAGGCGCGCGGCGGCGAGGTGCTGGCAATCGCGGGACGCAACGGCGCGGGCAAGACCACCCTGCTGCGGGTGCTGGCGGGCCTGCAGCGGGCGGAAGGTCACCTCACGGTGGAGGACGGGGCGCCCGACCTGGGGCTGGTCTTCCAGAACCCCGACGTGCAACTCTTCAATGCCTCGGTGCGGGAAGAAATCCTGTACCGCATTCCCAACCCCGATCTGG
>JAAZNO010000249.1 GCA_012798275.1 Chloroflexota bacterium | reverse complement strand
GATAACCGGCACCTGTGGATCCGCACCCAGAGCCAATGGGCGATCCTGCGCGTGCGCGCGCTGGTGATCCGTGCCATCCGCGATTGGCTGGACGGGCACGGCTTCATCAACATTGACAATCCCATCCTCACGCCCGCCGCCTGCGAAGGGACAACGACCCTCTTCGGCACGCCCTACTTCGACGAGGGCATCGCCTACCTCTCGCAAAGCGGGCAGCTCTACAACGAGGCCAACATCTTCGCCTTTAGCCGCGTCTACTGCTTCGGGCCGACCTTCCGCGCGGAAAAATCCAAGACCCGCCGGCATCTCACGGAGTTCTGGATGGTGGAGCCGGAGATGGCCTTCTGCGACCTGGAGGAGCTGATGGAGATCGAGGAGCAGTTCGTCTCCTACATCGTGCAACGGGTGCTCGAGGAACGGCAACCGGAGCTGCGCGTTTTGGGGCGGGACATCTCCCTGCTGGAGCGCATCACGCCGCCGTTCCCGCGCATTTCTTATGATGAAGCGGCCGAACGCCTGGCGCAGCTCCGCGACGCCACTGCAGATCCTGAGCAAAAAGCGCTGCTGGACTTCGAGTGGGGCATGGACTTCGGATCGCCCCACGAGACGGCGCTCACCCAGCAATTCAACAAGCCGGTGTTCGTCTACGGCTATCCTACCGCGGTGAAGGCCTTCTACATGGAGCCGTGGCCCGGTCGCCCAGAGGTCTGCAAGAGCGTGGACCTGCTCGCGCCGGAAGGTTACGGCGAGATCATCGGCGGCAGTGAGCGCATTTCCGACCCCGACCTCCTGCTCGAGCATATCCGCCATGACCAGCTGCCCGAAGAAGCGTTCCAGTGGTACATCGAGCTGCGCAAATTCGGGAGTGTGCCCCATAGCGGCTTCGGCCTGGGAGTGGAACGCCTGATCACCTGGATCTGCGGCATCGAACACATCCGCGAGACCATCGCCTATCCGCGCACGATCAAGCGCATCTATCCGTGACGCGCACCTGAGACGTGGAGAGCAGCATCAAGACACACCCTCCACGAGAAGCAGAGGCCCTCACTGCAGCGAGCAACTCGCTGCAGTGAGGGCTTTTTGCAAATTAGTGAGTCGCCTTCAGCACCAGGGGCAAATAGATTTTGCCCGCAGGCGTTACCAGGGCATAGCCATCCTGAGAACGCTCTGGAAGCCTCAAAAGGGTCGCCACCACCTGTGGCGGCACGGTTTGCACCTCCTGGGAGACAATCCCCGTGGTTCCCCAGACGCCTTCACCAGAGGCGCCGATTCGCAACTCCAACTTCGCCACATCAGCGTTTCCGGGCAAGGGCGTGGGATACGCTGCCCGCACTGTGATGGGAGTCTGGAACTGATAGGCCGGACGATGGATGCCAAACTTGTACACCTTGAGAAGAAATCCCTGCCCGGCAAAGTGATACGCAGGCAGCGTATTAGGCTCCCAGGCCGCGCAAAGGAGGGTGACCGTTTCTGTCACCGCGCCGGGGGGTACTTCAATCTGGATGGGACGATCGTTCACGCCATCACAGGCCAACGTCCCTCCGGTTGCGGGGTCTATCGGCGCGACTGAGGCCTCGGAACGTCCCAGAACCACAACCTGCCCCATCTCTCCGCCCATCGCTTTGTAGAGCGAGGCGTAGCCGAGATCGCTCACCGGATCCACCGCCACATCCGCCGGCGAATGCCCCACCGGCAGAAAAGTCTCGATGACCAACGTATCGCTCAGCACGGCCACCGTGCCGCCCCCACCGCGCCCGCCAATCACGTAGATGTAGCTGCTGCGCGGGTTCACGTCCACGGCGCGGAGATCGTTCCCCTCCAGCGCCGTAGCGACAGGCGTAGCTTGCGCATCCTGCAAGACGCTCAAGGAACCGGAGTGGCCGGGAGCGCCGTTATTGACCACATATACACGCCCGTTGACAGGGTTGACGGCAATATCGCCGGGGACATGACCCACGTCCACCGTTTGCACCACTGCGAGGTCGTGAATGATGCTGACCGTGTTGTCGCCGCTATTGGCGACATAGACGTAGTCCTTGACCGGATTGACTGCTACCGCGGCAGGGGATTGTCCGACCGGAATCGTGGCGACGACTGTCGTTCCCTCAAGCACCGAGACGTTGGCCGACCCCTGATTGGCCACGTAGATGCGCTCGTTAGTCGGATCAGCAGCCAGGGCGAAGGGCGTAGTTCCCACCGTCACATAGGTCACCGGCACAGCGTCCCGAAATACGGCTACCTGATTGGCTGCGGGGAGGGCCACGTAGACATCGTGGGTGGGGGTAAGCACGACCGCCGCGCCGGAGAGCTTGCCGCCCAAAGAAACTGTTCCCTGCAAGTTTTTACCTTTGAGGACGCGCACCGCCCCCCCGTCGCGTTGGGTCACATAGGCGTACCTGCCCGGGTCGACCGCAACGTAATTGGGGCTGCCGCCTGGGAGGGTGGCCGTCATCTCC
Source organism: Chloroflexota bacterium (assembly GCA_012798275.1). Classification (GTDB taxonomy): domain Bacteria; phylum Chloroflexota; class Anaerolineae; order B4-G1; family SLSP01; genus JAAZNO01. The sequence goes on along the minus strand of JAAZNO010000249.1, from coordinate 1,409 downwards.
ACGCCGGCAAAGACCCAGATCGCGCCTTGCTGATCCAGCACGTAAGCCAGGCCGCGCTCAGGGTCAACGCCAACCCGAGACGGGTGGGTGTTGGCCCCAGTATCCTGGATAGCGATGACATAGGGCGGCGTCAACGTCGAAGCCAGTCCTATCGCGTAGCTAGTTGCCAACATGAGGCACGTCAGCGCCAACGCCTCTATCAACTTCCGATAGCGTTTCATGTGAATAACCTCCCTGGAAAAGCTACGAGTCTCAAATTCGTCGTCTGTGAAATCCACGCTACTCCCTGCGTCAGTTTCTGAGGGCATCAGGGCAAAAAACCGCTCTCTATCACACTGTCGTAAGCCACCTCGCCGGTGAGCAGCCCCTTCTGTTGCAGCCAGCGGACCACGTCCTCGAACTGTTCGCGCGAAGGGACCGCGGCGCCGGGATAATCCGGCAGGGTATAGGTCCCTACTACTGACGGCGGGACCAACGCTTGCGCCGTGAGCACGTCGTTCCACCGCGTCTTGTCCGCGTTGATCAGGGCCGAAGCGCGCTCGATGGCGTCCAGGAAACCGCGAATGGCCTGAGGGTGCGCCTCGAGCACGTCGCGGTTGAACGCGAACACGCTGCAGCTGAACTCGGGATGGCGCGTGTCATCCAGCACGACCCGCGCGCCCTGCTGCACGGCCAGCGACGCGAGGGGCTCCGGCAATGTCACCGCCTGCAGCTGCCCCGCCTCCAGCAACGCCAGGCGGTCGGAAATCTTGGGGACAGCGAGGCTCACGATCTCCGTGGGGGGCAGCCCTTCCTGTTGCAGCAGGCGCTCGGTCACATACTCGATCACCGTCCCCTGCGAGAGGCCAATCGGCACGCCGCGCAAATCGGCCGGCGCCGTGATGGCGCTGGCCCCCGCCGCGAGGAGGCGAAACTGCGGCGTCGTAGGAGTCGCCTGCATGGCGTAACGCACCACCACCAGGCGGGGCGATTCCCGATCGTACAGCGCGACGGCGACCAGATCGTTGATGACGCCGTCAAGCTGCCCGGCCTGGAGCAGCTGATCCCGCTCCGCTGCCGAAGCGACCGGCACCAGCGTCACCTGCACGTCCGCCGCCATGAAGTAGCCCGCGCTCTCCGCCACGTACAGCGGAAGGGCGTCCAGAATGGGGAGCACGCCGATCCGCAATGTCACGGGCCCTTCCGAACGCCCGGCGCAACCAGACGCCGTCATCAACAATACCAGTCCCATAAAGGCGCATCCCCTGCGCCAGAGTCTGTTGCTCACCCGGGTTTTCATCCTGCGGCTCCTTTCATCCCATCCACAACGCCCCCAGCACCCCCGCAAAGAAAGTGAGGCTGATGTAACCGTTCACGTTGAAGAAGGCCACATTGAGCCGCGAGAGGTCGTCGGGGCGCACCAGGCGATG
>JAAZNO010000248.1 GCA_012798275.1 Chloroflexota bacterium | reverse complement strand
GTGGCTGAACAGTTACCCTGTGAGCCATAGCCCGTGAGCAGAGGCTGCAACAGCTCACCGCTGCGGCTGGGGATAGAATCCCCAGCCTGACGGGAGCCAACCGCGCTGAAGCGCGTTGTTTGAGGACGTAGCAGCCCCGGGGGCCAGGAATTTCTGATCTGATTCGTGAAATTCGTGTTCATTCGGGGCCATTTTCGAAGGAGGATTACAAACGATGCGTCGCTTGTTACCATTGCTAGGGTTACTGGGAATCGTGCTGCTCTCCGGCTGTTCGGATCTGGCCGACCTGCTGCAGACAGAGACACAGGCAGAACCGGTGCTCACCTATGTCGCGCCGACGCCGGAGCCTTTCCCCGCGCAAGTCACCACGGCGGCGCGCATCCGCGAACGCGGCGCCATCATCGTGGGCATCCGCTATGACCTGGAACCCTTCTCCTTCATCAGCGCAAATGGCGAGCTGGCAGGTCTGGAGATTGACCTGGCGCACGAACTGGCGCAGCGCTGGCTGGGCAATCCCGAGGCCGTGATCTTCCGTCAGCTGCGCTCTGACACGGCGGCGCAGCATCTCATCGAGGGCGATGTGGACATCGTGCTGGCCGGCGTCCCCCACACCCACAACAATGAGCAGGAGATTGACTTCAGCCCGCCGTATTTCATCAACGGCGACGCGCTGCTGACCTTCCCCGATACCGGCATCCGCGCCCTCGGCGACGTGAACGGCCGGACTATCGGCATCGTGAGTTGGACGGACGCCGGGCAGCGGCTGAAAAGCGCGGCTCCCGTCACGCCAACCCTCACCGTCTATGACAATTTCTTCCAGGTGACCGAGGCCCTGCGCACCCGTCAGATCGAGGCCTATGCCGACGAGCGCCATCGGCTGGAACGCGCCCGCCGTCTGATCAGCGGCGCCGAGATCGTAGGGCAATACTCACAGGTACCTTTCGCTCTCGGCTTCCGCGAAAACGACCCCTTCTTCGCCAATCTGGTGACGCTCACCTTCCAGGACATGGCCGCCGATGGCACATACGAGGCGCTCTTCGCCCGCTGGCTGCCGGGGACCCCGCCGCCGACGCTGCCGCGCTTGCCGGGCAACGCCCCGACCCCCAGCATAGGAGATGCTCCGCAGGAACGCACCACCGCCGATCTGAGCGCCGCCATCAAAACGCGCGGCACGCTGCGCATCGGCTACCTGATTGACCTGTGGCCCTATTCCGCCAACCGCGACGACGGCGTGCCGACAGGCTTCGAGGTGCGCTTGCTGGAGCGCGTTGCCGAGGTATGGTTCGGCAGCCGCGAGGCAGTCGAGATGGTGCCGGTGACGCGCGAGAGCGGTCTGCAGGCGCTGCTCGCCGGCGAGGTGGACGTGCTCGCTGGCGGCTGGGTCCAGTCACGGGAGCTCGAGCTGCAGGCCGACACCTCGCTGGTGCTGTTCGACGACGGGGTGAGCCTCTTCTCGCTGAGCGCCGCGCCCTATCGCACCCTGCAGGAACTCGTGGGGCGCCCCGTGGGCGTCGTCGCCAACTCCGACGGGGCCGCAGCCATCCCCCAGCTCACCCAACTGGCGGGAGGCCCGCTCAACGCCCTGTCCTACCCCACCCGCGATGAAGCGGTCGCCGCGCTGCAACGGGGCGAGGTCGTGGCCGTGCTGGCCGAACGCGGCCTCGTGCTCTCCCCCCTGTACCGTCAAGCTGGCTTCACCCTCGCCGATGCCCGGCTGACCTATCGCCCGGTGAGCTATGTGCTGCCGCAAGGGGACTCCAGCTTCCGCGACTGGTTCAACGAGACGCTGATGCAGTTGCACGACAATGGCGTCTTCCAGGAAGTCTACACCACGTGGTTCGACGATCCCGCTCCCGCCGCGCCGCTGTGGCCTCGTTAGCCCGGCGCCCTCGTCTTTCGGGCCGTTCGTGGTAAAATATCCCTGTGAGTGAACAGCCAGAATCCCAGGAAACACCGCAGGCGCCCGCAGGGGTCATTGCTTGTCTGACCAGTGCTTTCGAGCTCCTGGCTCAGGCGCCCCAGTTGTTGTTGCTGCCGCTAGTGCTGGATCTATTCCTCTGGCTGGGGCCGCGACTGGCAGCCAATCCCCTGGTCGAGCCGCTGCTCACGGCAATCAAAGCCACGGCGCCGACGATGGCCGAGACGCAGTCGCTCTATCAGGCGCTGACGGATTATCTCACGGAGTTCGGGCAGGGTTTCAACCTGTTCGCCCTGCTCAGTCCCGGCCCGCTGCTGGGGACGCCGGCGCTGATGGGAGGACAACTGACCCTGGAAAGCCCGTTGGGGACGCGCGCAACCATCTCCTTGCCGTCAGCCAGCGCCAGCCTGGGATGGAGCATCGTTCTCATCATCGTGGGATTGAGCCTCACCGCCGTCTATCTGGGGCAGATCGGCAAGCACGTGCTGATTTACACCGAAGCGCCGCTGCCGGGTCCCACCACACCCTTGGGCCTGTGGGGACAGCTCCTGCGGCTCATGGTGATCCTGGTATTTCTTGGCGGTGGCGCGCTCATGGCGGTTTCTACCATGATCAGCATCATCGTGCTTATCAGCCAGACTCTGGCGAGCCTGCTCACTATGCTCTTCATTTCATTGGGCCTGTTCATTGGGGTGCACTTCATCTACACCATTCCGGGCATGGTACAACTGCGCCATGCCCCGCTCCCGGCGATGCAGGAAAGTGTCCTTCTGACGCGAGTGGAATTTGCCGGCGTGATGCAACTGTTGCTGCTCGCCGTGGTATTCACCCAGGGCTTGAATTTCGTCTGGACCTTGCCAGAACCATCCAGCTGGGCCACACTCGTTGGCATCGGCGGACATGCCATCATCAGCACGGTGCTGACCCTCACGCTGTTCATTTTCTACCAGGAACGGCTGGCCTATCTGCGCGTGCTGCAAAATGCGTTTGCGCGCAACGCGGCCCATGTGACGCACTGAGGCCGCGGTACGCTTGACCCCCAGCGCTGAGACAGACTGACTATGACAGAAAAGCAACCCAATAACTCTTTGAAATATGATGCGTCGAGCATCCAAATCCTGGAAGGATTGGAAGCGGTCCGTCGTCGCCCCGGCATGTACGTCGGCGGCACCGACGTGCACGCCCTGCATCATCTGGTCTATGAAGTGGTGGACAACTCCATTGACGAGGCGCTTGCGGGATCGTGCGATCGCATCAAAATCACCTTGCACGAGGGCGGCGCCGTCTCAGTGTGGGATAACGGACGTGGCATTCCGGTAGGCGAGCACCCGGAAAAGCATGTCTCGGCGCTGCAGGTCGTGCTCACGACCCTCCACGCCGGCGGCAAATTCGGCGGCGGCGGCTACAAGGTCTCCGGCGGCCTGCACGGCGTCGGCGTCTCCGCAGTCAACGCTCTTTCCGAATGGATGGAAGTGGAAGTCCGCCAACCGGATGGGCTGTACTTCCAGCGCTATCACCGGGGCATTCCCGAAGAGCCAGTCAAGCGGGTGAACAAGACCAAATACAAGGAAACCGGTACGACGGTGACCTTCCGCTTCGACCCCACCATCTTCAAAGATGTGGATTACAACTTCGACACGCTGGCGCAGCGCTTCCGCGAGATGGCTTTCGTCACGCGGGGAGTGACGATCGAGCTGGTAGATGAACGGCAAAAGCCCTTCCCGCACCGGATGACCTTCTATTTCGAGGGCGGGATCCTCTCCTTCGTCCACTACCTCAACCGCAATCTGGAGCCGCTCCATCAGCCGGTGTATGTAGAAAAGGAACTCGAGGGGACCTACGTCGAGGTGGCCCTGCAATACACCGATAGTTTCCGCGAGACGACGCTGACTTTCGCCAATACCATCAACACCGTGGATGGTGGGACACATCTCACCGGCTTCCGCTCCGCCCTCACCCGCACCATCAACGACGGGTTACGCAAGGCGGGATTGCTCAAAGACAGCGATCCCAATCTCACCGGCGACGACGTGCGCGAGGGCCTCACCGCCATCATCAGCGTCAAGATTCCCGACCCGCAATTCGAGAGCCAGACCAAAGTGAAGCTGATGAATCCAGAGGTGAAAGCGCTGGTGGAGACAGCCGTCGCCGAAGCGTTTGGCGAATTCCTGGAGCAGGACTCCCGCGCGACGCGGCGCATCGGCGACAAATGCCTCACCTCGTACAAGGCGCGCGCCGCCGCACGCAAAGCCCGCGATCTGGTGATCCGCAAGAGCGCGCTGGAGAGCCTCACCCTGCCAGGCAAACTGGCCGATTGTTCCTCCCGCGACCCCTCCAAATCCGAATTGTTCATCGTCGAGGGCGACAGCGCTGGCGGGTCGGCGAAGCAGGGACGCGAGCGACACTTCCAGGCCATTCTGCCCCTGCGCGGCAAGATTCTCAACACGGAACGGGCGGGGCTCGATAAGATTCTGAGCAACAAAGAGGTGCAGGCGATCATCTCGGCGCTGGGCTGTGGCGTGGGGAATCAATTCAACCTGGAAAATCTCCGCTACAACCGCATCATCATCATGTGCGACGCCGACGTTGACGGGGCGCATATTGCCACCCTGCTGCTCACCTTCTTCTTCCGCTACATGCAGCCGCTGATCGAACAGGGACATCTGTTCCTGGCGCAGCCACCGCTGTATCTGGTGAAATCGGGCAAGGACGCGCAATACGTCTACAGCGACGCGGAGCTGCAGAAGCTGCTGGCGTCGCTAGGCGACCGCAAAGTGACCCTGCAGCGGTACAAGGGTCTGGGCGAGATGAACCCTGAGCAGTTGTGGGAGACGACGATGGATCCGGCAAAGCGCACGCTGTTACAGGTGCAGATTGAGGACGCGGCCGAGGCAGATCGGATCTTCACGATGCTGATGGGCAGCGAGGTCGCGCCGCGCCGGCGCTTCATCCAGAGCCACGCGAAGGAAGTGAAGAACCTGGACGTGTAAGGC
>JAAZNO010000247.1 GCA_012798275.1 Chloroflexota bacterium | reverse complement strand
GGCATCGGCTGGCTTGCGCAGTGGCAATCCGCCACCCAGTTTAGCAACGGATTTTTCTTCGCGGGTAGCGCCGTGATCGTGCTGGGTGTTCTGAGCGTCATGGGGGGCTACAAGATGCGCGCTGACTTCGGCGTCCTCTACAGCCAATCGGCGGGCGACATGAATGCCCTCAAACGCAGTCAACGGCGGATTGCCGATACGCTGCAGGCATATTCCGCGTCCGTGCTGCTGTTTCTTGTCGGCGCCATCCTCATCGGATTTGCCATCCTGATCCCGAATCTCTAAGGCCCCCGGTGTAGAATGTGTTGACTTCTTCACGCCCGCGGGTATAATTTTTAGCACCGCCGGGTTGTGCCACTGCAGCCTGTATGATCACCTTTCAGAAGAAGAGATCATCAACTACACATTGACCGAGCACGCGCAGATTACGCCGGACGAAATTCGCGCTGTCGCCAGAAGCGACGACCTTGGCCATTTACGGCCTCATCATCGCCTTTATGATCCTCAACCGCTAGCAGCGCCATGCGTTTGCAAGTCATCGGCCATCAGGATGCCGTGTGGGGCTTCGCGCTCGTGGGGGTGCCGGGCTGCATTGTTCACCACGGCGGAGGAGCTTCACGCCGCGCTCGACGCGGCCCTGGCCGACGCTACGGTGGGCATCATCATGGTGACGGACGATGTGGCCGCGCTGGCCCGCGAGCTGCAAAAGACGCGACGGCGGGTGAACGCCCTGCAGCACGTGCTCATCCCCCGCTATGAGGCCGCTGTGACCTGCATCGAGAATGCCCTGGAAGAGCGTGAGCGCGAGGAGACCTTCCGCCTCAAGCGCTTGAAGCGGCAGCAAGAACGGTAGGGCCTGAAGAAAGCCCTGGGATTCCCCATTCGCCGACCACGGCCAGGCCTTCCACCATCCATCCCACGGATTGCCCCGCCCATGTCCCAAACCCGGCCGGGTAAACCGGCCGAGCGCTGAGAGCTGCCATTAATCGTCGGCGACCAGACCATGCTGCAGGGCTAACAGGGCCGCCTGGGTGCGGTCGGTGACGTTGAGTTTGGTCAGGATCGAGCTCACGTAGTTGCGGACCGTCCCCTCGGACAGATACAGGCGCGCGGCAATGTCCGCATTGGTCAGGCCGCGAGCCAGCAGCTTCAAAACATCCATCTCGCGCGCACTCAAGTCGGCGCTGATTTCGGCTGCGGGACGGGACCCGGTCTGGCTGATGTGCGCAAATAACTTGCCCGCGACGTCCGAATCAACGACCGTTTTTCCGGCGGCGGTGTCCTGGATGGCGGTGATCATTTCAGCCCGGGGCGTGTCTTTTAGCAGGTAGCCTGACGCGCCGGCCCGGATGGCATCGAAGACCCATTCATCGGCGTCGTAGGTGGTCAGTACCAGCACCCGAATTTCGGGCCAGCGTTCGTGGATCGCGCGGGTCGCCTGAATCCCATTCATGAGCGGCATTTTCAGGTCCATCAACACGACATCAGGCCGCAGCGTCTCCACCACTTCCAGCGCCTGAGCGCCGTTGTAAGCTTCTCCCACGATCCGAATGTCGGGGACGTGACTGAGAATTCCCCGCAAGCCCTCACACACCACAATTTGATCGTCAACGATGACTACCCGGATGGTCATGCGTCACCTCGGAATTTCACAAGGATATTTGTCCCACTGCCAGGCTGGCTGGTGAGGACCAGCGTCCCGCCCAAGCCGGCCACCCGTTCCTGAATACCCCTGAGCCCAAAATGACCGGCGCGGGCCGTCGAGGGATCAAATCCGCGCCCGTTATCGCCGATGCTAAGGGTGACTGCGCCGGCTGTGTCTCTGGAGAGCCGGACTTCAATTCGAGAAGCGGAAGCATGGCGGGCAATGTTGTTGAGGGCTTCTTCGGCGATGCGAAAGATCGTCTGTTCGACCTCGGGGCTGAGCAGCAGGCTGGTGTCGAGGTCCAGCGACAGCTCGGCGCCGGTCTGTTCGGCAGTGGCTTCGGCTGCGCCTCTCAGGGCCAGCGCCAGGCCTAAATGCTCCAGGGGCGTGGCGCGCAAGGCCTGAATAGCGCGCCTGACTTCTGTCAAACCGTTCCGGGCGATGCCAGTGGATTGCTGGATCATGGTACGGGCAGTTTCTGGCTCGGTGTCCAGAAGCGTGCTGGCCCCTTCCAGTTGCACGGCCAGGGCGCTGAGGGTATGGGCTAGCGTGTCGTGCAGCTCGCGGGCCAGGCGATTCCGCTCGCGGCTGGCGGCGAGCTGTTCCATGGTACTCGCATAGCGCGCCAGTTGACGGTTGGCGTCTTGCAGGACCTGGCGTTGCTGCCGTTGACCGGCCATCAGCCGGGTCACGACGGCTCCCTCTAACAGGAAAATCGCGCTGCGCAGAAGGAT
>JAAZNO010000246.1 GCA_012798275.1 Chloroflexota bacterium | reverse complement strand
GGGAATCTGGAGGCGACCCGTGATCGCATCCGCACTTTCCTGGATCAGGCCCAGACGGTGGATGAGGCTTTGCGGGTCAACGAGCAGCTGGCGGCAGTCGAGGCGCAGATCGAGCAGGTGAAGGGGCGCATGGTTTATCTCCGTGAGCGTTCCGCTTACTCCACCATCACGGTGCAGTTGGACCCTGAACTCCCGCCTGTGCCAGAGGCCACTCCCGTTCCGCCGCCGACGTGGTCCCCGGCGGATACGGCTCGCCAGGCGAGCCAGACCCTCACGACGATCGTGCGGGCGCTCACGAAAGCGGTGATTTGGGTGACGATCGTCCTGGGGCCGTTTGCGGCGCTGGTGGTGGGCGTGTGGCTCGTCGTGCGCTGGCGAGCGCGCGGGAAAGAGAAGACTCCCTCCGCCGCCTGAACGACAGCGCTTTCTCATTTCCGACGATGTTTAACCATCATGCGGCCGATTGGCCGCATGATGGTTGTGGATGAGGGCGGCTTGCCGTGAGCCGGGCTGTCGTCAGGGATGGGCGCGCTGCAGGACGAGGGCGTCGGCGGTGCGGCCCTCTCGCAGGCTCTCGAGGTATTCCTGGAGGAGCTGGATGTTGCGTTGTTTGCCGGGGTTGCGCAAAGCGCGGGCGACGGCAGTGGTATAGGTGTGGTGGGTGAGAAAGTGCAGCTGCTCGCTGAACCAGGTTTCCTGGGACACGGGATGGTCGTGAATGGCGAGCTCCAGGCGCAGCCGCCGATTGACCTCGAAGAAATCTTCCCGTCCCAGAGGATCCAGATCGGCGTCGCACAGCAGCGCTTGCAGGAGGCTGTGAGGGGTCTGTGGCATGTGCGTCGCCATGATCATCTCGTTGATGGCATAGATTTGCTCCGGCGTGTAGCCGAAATGAGGCAGGGTTGTGGCGGCGAGGGCCGTGGCGATGATTTCGTTGTCGCGGTAGCGGACGAGATAGCCCAGATCATGGTAGAGGGCCGCCGTGCGCAGCAACAGCGTCTCTGCGGCGGAGATGCCGGCTGCGGTTGCCAGGCGTTCTGCGGCGGGAAGGACGTCTTCAAGCGTATGCGCTAAATTGTGGTAATATAGAGTGTGGGGGAGATCTTCGGACAGTCTCCGTACAACATAGGCTCTTGCCTGGTCCCAGTCCGCCTTCTGCATCACGTCTTTCATGCCCTTATGATAGCATGGTTCAAACGTAAATCAACAGGCTGTTTGGCGGATTGGTTTTATGGAGGATGCGCAGTTAGCTGAAGGAGGTCCAAGGTGACGGCGGGGGTGTTGTTGTTGAATGCGAGCTATGAGCCGCTGGCGGTAGTGACGCGGCGTCGCGCCGTGTCGTTACTCATGCGGGGGCGAGTCGAGGCTGCGTGCGAGGACGTGACCGAAGTTCAGGGCTGCAACGGCGTGTTGCAGATACCTGTGGTGATTCGGCTGCGGTACTATGTCAACGTCCCCCAGCGCGGCGCGACCTGGAGCCGCAAGGCGGTGCTGCGCCGCGACGCTTTCACGTGCGCCTACTGTGGCGTGCGCGCCGGCGATGAGCGTCGCGGCCGGGCGCTGACGCAACAGGACTTCACCCTCGACCACATTCTGCCCGTGAGCCGCGGCGGCAAGAACTCGTGGAGCAACACCGTGTGCGCCTGCTTCGAGTGCAATCAGCGCAAGGCCAATCGTCTGCCGCATGAGGCGGGGATGCATTTGCGCTGGGAGCCCAAGACCCCGCGCACCAATTACCTGGTCGTCGGGGGCGAGATTCCCAAGGCGTGGCGCGCGTATCTGGACGTGGGTCGCCCCCATGGGTCTCCCGGTCTGTGAGAGAGGTCGTCCATAAAGCCCACGGAGGGGGTTCCTTCCGTGGGCTTTTGTGTCTTTGGGGTCAGAGTCAGCGCCAGGGGCGGATTTGTGGTGGCGTCAAGCGATTTGCGGCTTCTGAACCTTAGCTGTACACTCAATGCGCGCGCGGAAGGGGGCTTTTGGAACCTGGCGCCAGTGCGCACGTTGAAAGCACAGCAATGTGAGTCGTGAGCAGAGACTGTGCGGCTCGCCGGTTCGACACGAGCCAGGCGCGCTGAAGCGCGCTGTTGGAGGACGTAGTAGACCCGGAATTCATTCCGGGGCGGCTTGAGGGTAGCCTGAGGTTGGCATTACATTGATTCGCTTATTCGCCATTCGCCATTGGAGGACACATGGAACAGACGAAGGTCAAGGCCGGAGCGCAGATTAGCCGCCGGGCGTTCATCCAATCGGCGGTG
>JAAZNO010000245.1 GCA_012798275.1 Chloroflexota bacterium | reverse complement strand
CATCGCGGCGCTGTGGAACCTGACCGTGCAGATTTCCGGCCCCTTTTTCAACATTTTCCTGGCCGAGGAGGCCCATGCGTCGGCGTCGGTCATCGCGCTGACGGCGGCGACCTCCACCCTGGCCTCGTTGCCGGGGCAGCGCGTCTTTGGGCCCCTGAGCGACCGTAAGGGATCGGTGTGGGTGCAGCGGCTGACCGGCTTTGGAATCCCGATCGTCCCGGCGCTGTGGGGACTCATCACCCAACCGTGGCAGGCCTTTCCTCTGCAACTGCTGGCGGGGTTCCTGTGGGCTGGCTACAATCTGGCCTCTTTCAACCTGTTGTTGGAGCTGACGCCGGCTGAATCACGTCCGCAGTTTGTGGCCGTCTACCAGGCGGCGGTAGGCATCGGGTTGGCGGCCGGTGCGGCCATGGGCGGTTGGATTGCCCAGGTGTGGGGGTATCGTCCCGTTTTCTGGGTATCCGGTGTGGGCCGATTGGTGATTGCGGTGGCGTTCTCGGTGCTGATCGCCGGCATCAATCCGCTGCGGGCGCGGCGGGCGCAGCATCCCCGCTGAAAGTGGAAACGTGGGCACCTGGGCACGTGGGCATGTATTTATTTTCCGAGGAGCACATGCATGAAAGCAGAGATGGAGCAGCGCGCGTATCACGGCAAGATTGACACTGAGGAGCTGGCCCAGGCGTTGGTGGTGCAATTTAACCAGGGAGAGACGCGCGCCCAATGGATGCGTGGCCCGGAAGGACGTACGATCGTGCAGCTTCAGGCGCGGCGCATGGAGCCCGGGGATCCGCAGACGGCAGTGACCTTGCATATCCTGCCCTCTCCTACCGGCATCGTCGTCTCGATGGCCGAGCAGCAGTGGCTGGGCGTGGCGGCGGATCTGGCGCGGACCGGCTTGCGCGCGCTGCTGAATCCGTGGTCCCTCATCGCCGAGATGGATGACGTGGCGCGCAATGTGCGCGGTTTACGCCTCCGCGAGGAGGCCTGGAATGCTATCGAGGCCTATTGCCGCGGGATAGGCGCGGGCGTGGGGGCGGCGGCGCTGTTGCAACAGGTGATCTGCCCCTATTGCGGCACTCCCAACGCCCCGGGCGAGAGTAACTGCAAGGCCTGCCGCGCACCGCTGGCCGAAGCGCAACCTTTGGTCTGTGGTCGTTGTGGCTTCCTGAACGAGCCACACGCCGATCACTGCGCCAACTGCAAAGCCCCCCTGTGAGGTTCAAGCCTTGACGTCCCTCGTGTTGATCCGTCACGGGCAGACCCACGCGCCGCAAGACCCCTGGTTCCGCGGCCAGGTGGACGTTCCCCTGGACGAGGTGGGATTGGCGCAGGCCGCGGCAACGGCGCAGCGGGTCCTCGCCGAGTGGACCCCCGAGGCTGTCTACAGCAGCCCGTTGATGCGCGCACGGCAGACGGCGGAGCTGATCGCGCAGCCGTTGGGATTGGAGGTGCGCCTGCACGAGGGCCTGACCGACATTAATTACGGCGCGTGGCAGGGATTGCGCACGCAGGAGGTGCGCGCTCGCTGGTTCAAGACGTTAACGCTGTGGAATAGCCGTCCCCATCAGGCGGTGATCCCCGGCGGGGAGACGTTGGCGGCGGTGCGCACGCGGGCGTTGCAGGCGGTGCAGGACATCGTCGCCGCGCATCCGCAGGCCCTCGTGGTCGTGGTGGGCCATGCCGTGGTCAATCGCCTGATCCTGCTGCGGGCCCTGGGGTGGAGCTATGAGCGCTTCTGGGAGCTGCCCCAGAAGAATTGTTCGCTCTGCGTGGTGGAGATCGAGGATCCCGCCGCCGCCCATTACTGCGTCTCGCGGCTGAACGACGTATCGCATCTGTAAGGAGCCTTCAGCATTACCTGAAGTTCCCCGATCCCAAGAGAGGAGCAAACATTTATGGAAAGAAAAATCCGCGTGTTGATCGCCAAGCCGGGGCTGGATGGGCATGATCGTGGCGCCAAGGTGGTCGCGCGTGCGCTGCGTGACGCCGGCATGGAAGTCATCTACACCGGCTTGCGCCAGACGCCAGTGATGGTCGCCGAGGCGGCGCTGCAGGAAGACGTGGATGTGGTGGGCCTCTCGATCCTTTCTGGGGCGCACATGGCGTTGGTGCCGCGCATCCTCGACGAATTGCGACAGCGGGGCCTTGGCGCGGTGCCGGTCTTTGTGGGCGGCATCATTCCGGCGGATGATGTCCCCGCCCTCAAGGAGTTGGGCGTCACCGAGGTCTTCGGTCCCGGCACGAACACCCAGACCATCGTCTCCTTCATCCATCAGACAATAGGAGCCTAGGTGCAGCTCCTCGAGGCGGCCCTGGCGGGAGATCGTCGCGCTCTGGCGCGGCTGCTTTCGTGGGTGGAGAACGGCGCGCCGGAGGGACGTGAGGCGTTGGCGACGCTGTTTCCGCGCACCGGGCAGGCGCACGTGATCGGGATCACGGGGTCGCCGGGCGCCGGCAAGAGCACGCTCGTGGGCAAACTGGCCCGCGAGCTTCGTCAGCGCGTGCCGCGTTTGGCGATTGTCGCCGTGGATCCCAGCAGCCCCTTCTCCGGCGGGGCGTTGCTCGGCGACCGGCTGCGGATGCAGGATCTGGCCGCCGACGCGGGCATTTTCATCCGGAGCATGGCCTCCCGAGGGCATCCGGGGGGAATCGCGTATGCCACGCGGGACGTCGTCTTGCTCCTCGACGCGGTGGGATTCCCCGTGATTCTGGTGGAGACGGTAGGGGCGGGGCAGGCGCAGGTGGAAGTCGCCCGCATTGCGCACACCGTGGTCCTGGTCGAAGCGCCGGGGATGGGCGATGAGGTGCAGGCGCTCAAAGCCGGGCTGATGGAGATTGCGGACATCATCGTGGTCAACAAAGCGGATCGCCCGGAAGCGCGCCAGACGGTGCGCGCGCTGCAATCGGCCTACTTTGGCGTCACGACGACCGGGCATCACGGCCCCCGCGCCGATGAGCCGTTGGAGGTCGTCGCCGGGTGGGAGACGCCCATCCTGCAGACGGCGGCGATCGAGAATCAGGGCCTCACGGAGCTGGTAGAAGCCATCACCGCCCATCGGCAGTACCTCGAAAGCAGCGGCCGTTGGGAATTGCGTCGGCGGCTTCACGCCCGCGCCGAGGTGGAGACGTGGCTGCAACGGCATCTGCTGCTGCTGGTGGAGCAGCGGGTGGGGGAGGAACGTTTTGCGGCAGCGGTCGAAGCGGTCTTGCGGCGGGAGAAGGATCCGGCGACGGCAGCGCAGGAGCTGCTGGCTCCACTCTTAAAGCCGTAGCGCTATCATTCATTATGGAGAGGGTTGAGTTCATGGAAGAAGACTACATAGATTTGCGCGCTTATCTCGATGTCCTGCTGCGCCGTCGGCGCGGCATTGCGTTGTTTGCCGTGCTTTTGATGCTGGTGGGTGGGTTGTATTCCTTGCTGACGCCGCCGACATACCAGGCGGCTACGGGATTGGTGGTCGCGCCCAAACGCGCGGATTTGCGTTTGACTGCCGCGCTGAACTTGAGCGCGGAGGACGCTCAGCGGGTGGACCTGCGTTATCGCAACGCGGCCCTCGTAGAAGTCACCGGCAGCGCCGAGATCGCGCAGCGGGTCATGGCCGCTGATCCCGCGTTGAGGGACGCACTCAACGTGCGCAGCCCGAGCGCGCTGGCGCGCAAAGTGGAGGTGGAGGGCAAGGACGATTGGATTGCCATCCAGGCGTCTG
>JAAZNO010000031.1 GCA_012798275.1 Chloroflexota bacterium | reverse complement strand
GCGTGCTGAACGCCTCCACGCGCCGCCAAAAATCCAACACCTCGTGTTCCTGCGCGATAAAATCCACCTGCGTGCCGACTGGCTTGAATCCCATGCCTGTATCCTCCGTTTGGGATGATTTTGTGAATATTGCGGAATGCGCACGGCGTAACTTTTTGTGCTCTAATTTCAATAGAAGGCGTCGGGAATGCAAAGTCTCTATCTTGATGGTTGAGAGCTGACCTGAAAGCGCGCTTTGCCCTGCTAAGACGCTTTCAAGATGATGGAACCTGACTTTCTCTGCGTTTTTGTGCTCTGCGGTTAGAATTAGATCCTGATGATCGCCAAAAAACATCATTATTTGCAGGAAGACGAGCTCGTTCGCCGCGCTGTGGCGGCGCTGTTACAAGCGCCAGGCCCTGTCGAAACTGCACGCTTCCTCAATCTGCCTCGTGAACGCCGTCGGGATGCAGTGGAGCGTCACCGCGAATGGCAAGAATCGCTTGATCAAGAACGTTTTTTCGACGGAGTGTTCAGCAGCTGTTAAGTGCTTGTTACTTATTGCTCATCGCCGGCCCCGTGTCCAGCAACCAGCAACCAGCACCCAGCACCCAGCATCCAGCAACCAGCACCCAGCACCCAGCATCCAGCACCCAGCACCCAGCAACCAGCACCCAGCACCCAGCAACCAGCACCCAGCAACCAGCACCCAGCACCCAGCAACCAGCACCCAGCATCCAGCAACCAGCATCCAGCACCCAGCACCCAGCACCCAGCATCCAGAAAACAAAAACGCTCTCATCCCCACAGGGACGGGAGCGTCGGCTCTCGCGGTACCACCCTGATTGACCCGCGCTCGCGGATCCTCTCAGCCTCACAGCCTTGCAGCGGCAGCTCCAAAGCGATGGGCGGCCCCGATAACGGAGGGCATCCGATTCGGTCTACTTGAGGTGGGGATGGGAGATGGGTGACGGGTTTCTACTTCTCGTCCCCCCATGACTCATAACCCTTTACCGGGTCCCCGCCTCTTTCGGCGAACAGCTCCGGAGTGATTTTCAGCGCGGTTCCCGTGTCCGGCTCACACCCTCCCGGACTCGCTGAGGTGGTTCCCCACGCTTACTCGTCTCCATCAACGCCAGTATACGTCATTAAACCATAAGCGACCGGGAAGTCAAGCGAAAAAGTGGAAAGGGCGAGAAAGCGGCAAAGCGAGGATCTTGCCAGGCGAAGAGCGTCCAGTATGAGCAACGAGCAACCAGCAACCAGCAACGAGCAACCAGCAATCAGCAACCAGCAACCAGCGTCCAGCAACGAGCAACCAGCAACCAGCATCCAGCAACCAGCAACCAGCACTCAGCTCTCGAACCCCAATCCCCGCTCGCGCAGGCTCACGAAGCGGCCTTGACCTATGACGACGTGATCGAGCACTTCCACTTCCACAAGTTTGCCTGCCTCGACCAGCCGCCGGGTGAGCGCCACATCCTCCGGTGACGGGCTGGGATCACCGCTGGGGTGGTTGTGTGCGACGATGATGGCGGCGCAGTTGCGCCGGATCGCGCCGCGGAACACCTCCGCGATGCGCACCAGCGAGGTGTTGAGGCTGCCCTTGTACAGCACCTCGCGGTCCATCACGCGGTTCCGGGTATCCAGATACAACACCACGAAATGTTCCTGCTCCTGGTGCCCGATGAGCGGGATGAGGAGATTGGCTGCGTCCTGCGGCGCGCGAATCTGGAAGCGCTCTTCGGGCGATTCTGCCATGAGGCGACGTCCCAGCTCCAGCGCGGCGAGCAGCTGCGAAGCTTTTGCCGGACCAAGCCCATGCTCCTGCCCCAGCTGGGCCAGCTCAGCGCGCGCGAGACCCGCCAGCCCGCCGTATTTGGCCAGCAGCCGGCTCGCCATCGTGACAACGTTTTCGCCTTTCACCCCCGTGCGCAGGATGATGGCGAGCAACTCCGCCGACGAGAGCGCTTGCGGCCCGACACGCGCCAGCCGTTCCCGCGGGCGTTCATCTTCTGGCATTTCCTTGACGGTGATGTAAGGCATATGCGGCTCCTTCGAGAATGGCCCCGAATGAACACGAATTTCACGAATAAGATGAGAAATTCCTTGCCCCCGGGGCTGCTACGTCCTCAAACAGCGCGCTTCAGCGCGGTTGGTTTCTGTCAGGCTGGGGATTCCTATCCCCAGCCGACCCGTGAGCCGTCGCCGTCGCTGCTCACGGGTTATGGCTCACAGGGTAACTGTTCAGCCACTGATTAAAAAAATGCAAGATTTCCTGGTGATTGCTGAAGATTGAGAATCAACTTTCGCCCCTATCCCCTGGCCCCTTCACCCCGCGCGCCGGGTGAAGGGGAACTTTTTTTTGTGGGGTTTTGCAGACGGGCGTAGCCCGCCTGCAAAACCCCCTTATTTTTTCTCCCCCTCCCCAACGGCGCAGGCGCCGTTGGGGAGGGGGCTGGGGGAGGGGCAAAAACCACAGCTCACAAAGGTTCATCCATCGCCGTCGAGCTACCTGACACCAGGTCAAACAGTTACCGCACATTTTCATTTTTGAATGATGTGCGCCAGCACCTGACGGTTCCTTCAAAAGTAATAGAAATTGTACCCAGATGCCTGAATTCGGCAACTGCGATCAAGCGCCAACCCTGGCCCCTCATCCCGCTGGCGCGAAGCCTTGCTTCTCACGGGGGGAATGGTATAATCCCTTTTCGTAGGCTGTCCTGAGGCGCGCGTTTGCCCGCCGTTCGGGTTACTTAAACTGAATACGGAGCTTGCGATGATTGATCAACTCCTGGAAATGTTGCCGACGATTGTGACCGCCTTAGTGGTCGCCATCGCGGTTTTTATCACCAGCCTCTGGCTGGGCATGGTGCTGTGGACTTTCCGTGACATCCGCGCACGGACGCGCGACGTCCTCGTGCAGATCATGGCTACCCTGATGGTCGCGCTCCTGACGCTGCCGGGGCTCATCGTCTACTTCCTCATCCGCCCCCGCGAGACGCTCGCGGAAGCCTATGAGCGCGCCCTCGAGCAGGAAGCGTTGCTCCAGGCCATCGAGGAGCCGGAAGTTTGTCCTTCCTGCGGCGCTAAAGTGCGGGCGGAGTTCCTCTATTGCCCGCATTGCCACACGCAATTGAAGAAAGCCTGCGTCGCCTGTCATCAACCGCTGCAATTGGAGTGGAATCTCTGTCCCTATTGCGGCGCGCCTCAACATACTCAGGTCGTTGAACCGGTGCTCGCTGCGAGCGAGTCCTGACCCCCGGCAAACATCAAAACGGCGACTCCCTGAGTCGCCGTTTTGATTGCGTTGAATCATATCCTGTCCGCGCGGCTGGCCGGCGCTCAGACTTCAGCGGCGCCGCCAGGCTGCCCCAAATCCTCTTCCCGCACCGTGTGCACCTTGAGCATGTTCGTCACTCCGTGCACCTCGAAGGGAATGCCCGCCGTGAGCACCACTTCATCCCCCACGTTGGCGTACCCCAGCTGCACCGCTGCCTGCACCATCGTCTGGATCATCGAATCCGTATCGTCGAAGGGCGCCACCGGCACGGGGATCACGCCCCACACCAGCTGCAGGCGCCGGGCGGTCTGCTCGAAGGGCGTCGCCGCGATGAGCGGACACCGCGGGCGGTGACGCGCCACCGTGCGTGCGGTGCGCCCCGATTCCGTAGAGGTGAGGATTGCCCTGGCGGAGCATTCCTCCGCGATTTTCACCGTCGCCCGGCTGATAGCGCGCGAGATCAGGCGCGGCGCCGGTAACGTCTCGGCGTCGCCGGGGAGATCCAGCAGCTGATTGTAGGGGAACGAGGCGGATGCCTCCACACTCTCGGCGATGCGCGCCATCATCTGCACTGCCTCCACGGGATATTTGCCCACCGACGTCTCGCCGGAGAGCATCACCGCGTCGCTGCCGTCGAGAATGGCATTGGCCACGTCCGAAGCTTCTGCGCGGGTGGGGCGGGGAGCGTCAATCATGGATTGCAGCATCTGCGTGGCAGTGATGACGGGCTTCCCCCGGCGATTGCACAGGCGGATGATTTCCTTCTGCGCCAGCGGCACGCGCTCCGGCGCCGTCTCCACCCCCAGGTCGCCGCGCGCCACCATGACCGCATCCGCGGCCCGCACGATGGCTTCCAGGTCTTGCAGCGCCTCCGGCTTCTCGATCTTGGCGACAATGGCCGGAATGCGATGCGGATTTTCGCCGGGACGGCGCTCGTCGTTCGTCTGTGCGAGCGTTTTCAGATACGTGCGCAGTTCCTCGATGTCCCTGGCGCTCCGCACGAACGAGAGCGCCAGATAGTCCAGCTCCAGGTCCAGGGCCGTCGCGGCGTCCGCACAATCCTTTTCCGTCATCGCGGTGAGACGGAGCGCCACTCCCGGCAGGTTGACGCCCTTGTGAGAGCTGAGCTTGCCCCCCACCTGGACCCGACAGCGGGCTGCCGGCGGCGCCACCGAGAGCACTTCCAGCTCCAACGTCCCGTCGTCCAGCAGAATGTGATCCCCCATCCGCAGGTCGAAGACAATATCGGGGTGCGGGAAAGGGATTTCGTGTTGTGGGTCGCCGACGGGACCCGAGGTCAGCATGACCTCATGCCCCTCTTCGAGCCACACACCGTCTTCGGGCAATGTGCCCACCCGGATTTTGGGCCCTTGCAGGTCCCCCATCAACGCCACGAAGCGCTTCTCCTCCCGCGCCACGCGCCGAACCAACTCCGCCATCTGGCGGGTGCTCGCGACATTGCCGTGTGAGAAGTTCAGACGGGCGACGGTCATCCCCGCGCGGATCATGGCGCGAATCACTTCCGGCGATTCCGTCGCCGGACCTAAGGTACAGACGATCTTGGTAAGAGGCATGGGCGACTCCTTTCGTGCGATCTGGATTTTGACTATCGTCCTATTTTACCCGTGAACCCAGGGAAAGCGAATGGGACGTGGGCGCTCTCAGGTCCCCGGCGAGGCCTGGCCCATTGAAAAAATTTATCAACACACCGATCTTGAAGAGCATGAAAGGGCGCATTGATTCTTATGGGCAACGGGGCGACCTTCGACTACTGTGACCCACGTCTGTATGATATAATAGCACGTGTTCACGGCCTCATTTCCTGATTAGATGGTCTCAACACGTCATTTCTGTTACAGAAAGGGCGCTCATGGCGGCTTTGAGCAGGACTGAAGTGCTGTTAAAGATGCTCTTTGATGGAAGATGAGAGAGCCGGATCAGGAGGTGCTTGATGATGAAGCCTGACATTGCACCGGCGCGCATCGAATATTTGCGTGTGGAGAATTACCGCGCGCTCAGAAAGGTGGAGTTGAAAAACCTGACGCCGTTGACGGTCTTGCTCGGTCCCAATGGCAGCGGGAAATCCACGGTCTTCGATGTCTTTAGTTTCCTCTCGGAGTGCTTTCAATATGGCTTGCGCCATGCCTGGGATCGGCGGGGGCGCGCGGCGCAATTGCGCAGCCGGGGCGCTGAAGGCCCTGTGGTCATCGAACTCAAGTATCGCGAGCATCCCGATCTGCCGTTAATCACCTACCATTTGGCCATTGATGAAGGCGCCAGGGGCCCCAGTGTAGTGGAGGAGTGGCTGCAGTGGCGGCGAGGCTCTCATGGAAAACCTTTCCGCTTTTTGGAATATCACGAGGGACGCGGGCGTGCCATCAGCGGTGAGATGCCGGATGAGGAAGATCAGCGGGTCGAAATTCCCCTGCGCTCTCCTGATCTGATCGCGGTCAACACCTTGGGCCAATTTGCCGATCACCCCCGCGTCGCAGCCTTGCGGGAGTTCATCACCGACTGGTATATTTCGTACCTCACCCTGGATGACGCGCGAGGGCAGCCTGAGGCCGGTCCCCAGGCGCGTCTCTCTCAGAGCGGTGACAACCTCGCCAATGTGGTGCAATATCTCAAGGAGCGCCAGCCTGAGCAGCTGGAGGACATCTTTCAAATCCTGCGCCGACGGATTCCCCGTCTGGAAGCTGTACAAGCCGATTCCATGCCGGATGGACGCTTGCTGCTGCAAATCAAGGACGCGCCTTTTGAACAGCCGGTTTTTGCACGCTTTGCCTCCGACGGCACCCTGAAGATGCTGGCGTATTTGACAGTGCTCCACAACCCTGATCCGCCGCAGTTTGTGGGCATCGAGGAGCCGGAGAACTTTCTCCATCCCCGCTTGCTGCCGGAACTGGCAGAGGAGTGCCGGACTGCCAGCGCCCGCACTCAATTGCTCGTGACGACTCACTCGCCTTTCTTTCTCAACGGCCTGCATCCAGAAGAGGTGTATGTCCTCTACCGTGATGAACAGGGGTATACGCAGGCGGTTCGGGCGCTGGATATTCAAGGCATTCCCGAGCAAATTCAGGCCGGGGCGGCTTTAGGACATTTATGGGCTGAGGGATATTTCGGCCTTGGCGATCCGCTCGTCAACGCGGGGGCGCCTGCGTCAGGGAGGGCGGCGCGATGAGCGTGGCGCACGTTGAGTTCCTGGTCGAAGAGCCTTCGATGGAAACCTTCTTGCGGGGCTTGCTGCCGCGGCTGCTGGGGGAAGTATCTTTTGGAATTCGCACCTTTCAATGCAAAACCGATCTGTTGGAGAAACTTCCGCAACGTTTGTGCGGGTATGCCGCATGGTATCCTGAAAATTATCGGATTGTGGTACTGGTAGATCGGGATGATGAGGATTGTCTTGAGCTAAAAGAGACCTTAGAACGGGATGCCTGGTCTGTTGGACTGCCGACACGTACCCGGCCTCGCGGAGCGCACTTTACGGTGATCAACCGCATCGTCATCGAAGAGTTGGAGGCCTGGTATTTCGGCGATTGGGATGCCGTGCGTGCAGCCTATTCTGGAGTTCCGGCGGCC
Organism: Chloroflexota bacterium; assembly: GCA_012798275.1. GTDB lineage: Bacteria > Chloroflexota > Anaerolineae > B4-G1 > SLSP01 > JAAZNO01. Next base: position 10,456 of record JAAZNO010000031.1, on the reverse strand, counting down.
ATACCGCAACGTGCAGCCTACCGAGACCCCGATGCTATCAACGGCGGAACTTGGGAGGCTTTCGAGCGGATTTTGCAAAAGCGGGGGTACTTCGAAACCGGTTTGCGCAAGATAGAAGCAGCCCGCGCTATCGCGCCCCATATGGATCCCACACGCAATAGTTCACACAGCTTTCAAGTATTTCGCGAGGCCCTGGCAGAGCTTGTCGGCCAGGGGACATAATGCAGGGAGTGTGTCTCGCCTGGAACCGGGACCTTCAGGCCGATGATTGAGCCGAGCGAAGAGAGTGACTGTCTCCCATGGGGATTGACATCCCGCGCCAGGTGTGGTATACTCTCATTATTGAAAAAACTTATCAATAAGGGGCAGGCCCTATGCAGGACTGGGAAGAGCTCTTGTCGCAGGCAGGCTATCGGGTGACAGAGCCGCGTCGTTGGGTGATGCGCCTGTTGCTGGAGAGCACGGCGCCGCTCTCGCCGCAGGCGCTGTTCGAGGCGGGCCGCGCGCGGCAAGCGAGGTTGGGACTCGTCACCGTCTACCGCACGCTGGCGCTCTTTGAGGAGCTGGGCCTGGTGCACCGCGTGCACCTGCAAGAGGACTGTCACGGTTATCTGCCGACATCGCCGGGGCACCGACATTTCCTGATCTGCCAGCATTGCGGCAGCGCGGTGGAATTCCCCGGCAGCGAGGACCTCGAGGGTTTGATTGCGACCATCGAGGCGCAGACGGGCTATCGCGTCGCCGGGCACCTGTTGCAGCTGCTCGGCCTCTGTCCCGCGTGCCAGGGGATGTAGGCCCGTCTTGCCGGCAGAACACGGACGTTTTTTTGTGGATCATACTGAAAAAACTTTTCAATAAGGAGGGGGAAATGAACATGCGACAGGTATGTCGGGTAGGGGGGATGGTCGTGATGATGGGACTGCTGGCGACAGCGTTGTGGGGCTGCGCCCCGGCGCCGTCGGCGACGGACGAGGGCTTCCCGGAATTGCACGCGGCGCCGCTGGCGGAGGGCGAAAAACTGCGGGTGGTGGCGACGACCAGCCTGGTAGCGGATGTGGTCAAGCAGGTCGGCGGCGAGCGGCTGGAACTGTACACGCTGGTGCCGCTGGGTGCCGATCCGCACGCCTTTGTGCCCGCGCCGCAGGACGCGGCCGCCGTGGCGAACGCGCAGGTCATCTTCATCAATGGCGCGGGCCTGGAGACATTCATGGAGCCGCTGCTTGAAAGCGCGGGTACAGAAGTGCCCGTCGTGTCCGTTTCTTACGGCATCCCGCTGCTGGAGGGTCCCGCCCATGACGAAGACGTCGCCGAGGAGGCGGAGGACGCCCATCACCATGAGGAGGGGGATCCGCACATGTGGTTTTCGCCTCGCAACGTCAAGGTGTGGGTGCAGAATATCGAGCGGGCATTGAGCGCGCTGGATCCAGCGTCCGCCGATTTCTATGCCGCCAACGCTGCCGCCTACACGCGCGAACTCGAAGCGCTCGATCTCTGGATCCAAGAGCAGGTGGCGCAGATTCCTCCCGCCAACCGGAAGCTGGTGACCGATCACACGGTCTTCACCTATTTCGCTGCGGCGTATGGCTTCGAGCAGGTCGGCGCGATCTTCCCTGGCTACAGCACGGTGGCGGCGCCCTCCGCGCAGGAGCTGGCCCGGCTGGAGGACGCCATCCGTCAATGGACCGTGCCGGCGATCTTTGTGGGGCTGACCGTCAATCCCGCCGTTGCCGAACAGGTGGCCCAGGATACCGGCGTGCGCGTGGTCATGATCTACCATGGCTCTTTGAGCGAGGCGGGCGGTCCGGCCGACAGCTATCTGAAGTTTATGCGGTATAATGTGAACGCGATCGTGGAGGCGTTGCGTTAAATGCCACTTTTCTGGTTCGGAATCGTTGAGAGGGAGCAATGATGTGGAAATCCTGGTTGCTGCGGCCCGAAGTGCACGAGGCGGGCGCGCCGATTTTGGAGGTGAGCCATCTTGCCGTGCGCTATAACGGCCGTGCCGCCCTGGAGGACGTTTCCTTTCGGCTGGACGCCGGCGAACGTCTGGCCGTGGTAGGGCCGAACGGCGCCGGCAAGAGCACGCTTTTCAAGGTCATCGCGGGGGTGCTGGCTCCAACCGCCGGCGAGGTGCAGATCGCGGGTCGCTGCCCCGGCGGGCACATCTGCATTGCCTATGTGCCGCAGCGCACGCAGGTGGATTGGAGTTTCCCGGTGACGGTGGCGGCGGCGGTGATGATGGGGCGTTACGGGCGCGTGGGGCTGCTGCGACGGCCGACGCGACAGGATTGGGACTACGTCCGCGCCTGCCTTGAGGTGGTCGGTATGGCTCCTCTCGCGGGGCGACAGATCGGCGAGCTTTCCGGCGGACAGCAGCAGCGGATGTTCATCGCACGGGCGCTGGCGCAGGAGGCCGAGCTGATGCTGATGGATGAGCCGTTGACGGGGTTAGACGTTCCGGCGCAGGAGGACATCTTCCGCGTGCTGGAGACGCTCCGCGCGCGGGGGGTCACGGTGATGGTGGCGACGCATGATCTGCAGCTGGCCGCGGAACGTTTCGACCGCGTCATGTTGCTGCGCCAGCGGCTGGTGGGCCTGGGCCTGCCGGACGAAGTCTTCACGCGAGAAAATCTGCAGCAGGCTTACGGCGGGCAGCTACACTTGATTCAGGCGGAGAATGGCTGGCTGGCGTTGGGTGATACCTGTTGCACGGGGGAATCGGCATGAGCGCGGTGTGGCTGTTGCTCACTGAGCCGCTGCAGTACGCCTTCATGCAGCGGGGGCTGGTGGCCGTGGTGCTCGTGGGCGTCGTCTGCGCCGTCGTGGGCAGCTTTGTGGTGCTGCGCGGGATGGCGTTCCTGGGGGACGCGCTGGCTCATGCCATTCTGCCCGGCGTGGCGATTGGCTATCTGGTGAACGGCGGCGAGCGCGGGGCGCTTTTCTGGTGGGGATTGGGCGCGGCAGTGGTGACGGCGTTGGGCATCGGCGCCATCGGCAAGCGCACGGAGGTCAAAGCGGACACGGCCATCGGCATCATCTTTGCGGGGATGTTTGCGCTCGGCATCGCGCTGATTTCGTCGGTGCGCAGCTACGCGGTGGATCTCTCGCATTTTCTCTTCGGCGATGTGCTGGGCGTTTCGGTGCACGATCTGTGGCTGACCGGCATGGTGGGGGGGAGCGTCTTGCTCGTGATTCTCGCGCTGTACAAGGAATTCACGGTCCTCTCGTTCGACCCGGTGCTGGCGGTGACGCTGCGGCTGCCCTCGACGCTGTTGCATTACCTGCTGCTGGTGCTCGTCGCGCTGGCGATTGTGGTCTCGTTGCAGACGGTGGGGGTCGCGCTCATGGTGGCGATGCTGGTGACGCCTGCGGCGACGGCGTTTTTGTTGACCCGGCGGCTTTCGCGCATGATCGCGCTCGCGGCATTGATAGGGGCGCTGTCGGGCGTCATCGGCCTGTATTTTTCGTATTACGTCAGTGTGGCCTCCGGTGCGGCGATTGTGCTGGTCTGCACGCTGTTCTTCGTGCTGGCGTTGCTGTTCGCGCCGCAGCGGGGTCTGGTGTGGCGGAAAAAGGCCGTGCGTGCGGCCTGAGGTCGCGCCTGGGGAGGTGTCCCATGCCTATCTACGAGTATTACTGTCCGACATGTGACGCGCGTTTTCAGCACCTGGCGCGTTCCTTCGACGCCGCGCCGCCGCCCTGTCCGGCATGTGGCAATCCGCACGTGGAGAAGGTGATCTCGCGGGTGCACGTCGGACGCAGCGAAGCGGCCCGGCGGGAGAGTTTCGACGCGCAGGCGCGGGCGCTCCGTGATGGTGATGCGGACGCGCAGACGGCGGCGCGGTTCTTGCAGGAGGGTGGGGCGCTGCTGGATGAAGTCGCGCCGCCGACCCTGGATCGGGAGATTTTCCGCGAGATTATGACGCGGCGGGCGGAAGGGGCGCAGGAAAACGATTTCGCGGACGTGACGGCGGCGATCCCGTTGCCGCCCCCGCCTGAGGGGCTGGCGAGCCATGCCCATGGACACGAGCACGACCATGAGCATGAGCACGACCATGAGCATGAACATCCGGAGAGGCCGAGTCAGCCGCATCACCGCGCGCGCGATTTGGGATGGGGCTAGGCCCTTCAGCCTGGTGTTTTATCGGCATTTCCAGCGAGCGCGGAATCTCTCCGCGCTCGCTGGCATTTCAGGCGTGGCGCTCAGCGCTGGCGTTTTCCCTGGCGCGCGTCTTTCTCTTTCTTGTGCGCTCTGAACACGAGACGAATCGGCGTCCCGGGGAAAGCGTAGATCGCCCGAATGCGGTTTTCCAGATAGCGCTGATAGGAGAAGTGCACGAGCGCCGGATCGTTGACCGAGAGGGCGAACGTCGGCGGGGCGACGCCGACCTGGCTGGCGTAGTAGATCTTGAGTTTGCGGCCCTGGACGCTGGCCGGCGCGTGTTCGACGAGGGCGCGCTGGAGCGTGTCGTTGAGCTCGCCGGTGGGGATGCGCTCGTAGCGGGCCGCGGCGACTTGGAGGGCGGTCGGCAGCACGCGCTCCACCCGCAAGCCGGTGAGCGCCGAGATGAACAGCACCGGAATGTAGGGCATGAATTTCAGGTCCTCGCGCACTTGCGCTTCGAACTCGGCCGTCTCGCGCCGGGCGGCGGGGGGCACGGCATCCCATTTGTTCACGAGCACGACCGCGCTCACGCCCTGCTCGGCGATGAGGCCGGCGATGTGCAGGTCTTGCGCCGTGATGCCCTCGACGGCGTCAATGAGCAACAGGGCGACGTCGGCCCGTTCGGTGGCCTTGGCGGCCCGCAGGACGCTGTATTTTTCCACCCCCGCTTCGATTTTCCCCCGTCGGCGGATGCCTGCCGTGTCAACCAGGATCACCCGCTGTCCTTCCCAAAGTATTTCCGTGTCCAGCATGTCGCGGGTGGTGCCGGCGACGGGGCTGACGATGGCGCGTTCCTCGCCGACCAGCCGGTTGAGCAGTGAGGACTTGCCGACGTTGGGACGTCCCAGGATCGCGATCCGCACCGCGTCCTCTGCGGGCGCCGGTTCGAGCTCTTCGGGCGGCAGCAGCTTCACGATGAGGTCGAGCAGATCGGCGACGCCGCGTCCGTGCAGCGCGGAGATGGTGTGGACTTCATCGAAGCCCAACTCGTAGAACTCGTAGGCCTGTTGCTCGCGGCGGTCGCTATCGGTCTTGTTGGCGACGAGCAACACGGGTTTGTCGGTGCGACGGAGCAGCTCGGCGACTTCCTGATCGGCGGCGGTCAGACCCGTGGAGGCGTCGGTGAGGAACAGCACGACATCCGCTTCGGCGATGGCCTGTTCGGCCTGGGCGCGGATGAGGGGAATGAAGGCGGCGGAGTCTTCCAGCAACGGGGTTTCGGGCCCCGGCCGTCGCCCAGCTTCTACGGTGCTGGGCAGCACTTCGATGCCGCCCGTGTCCACCAGCATGAAGGTGCGACCGTTCCATTCCGCTTCGGCGATGATGCGATCGCGCGTCGTGCCGGGAATGTCACTCACCACCGCTCGCCGCTGGCCGATCAGACGGTTGAAGAAGGTGGACTTGCCCACGTTGGGGCGTCCGACAATGGCAACATAGGGTTTCGACATGTTTTCCTCTGACTGGCGCGCCTGACACGCGCTCTGACGTGATGGTTTGATTATACCACGGGGAGCGCGGTGCTGAATGGGAGTGGAACTGGCGGCCCAAGAGGGAGCGTCAGAGGCATTTGGGCAGCAGGATGGAAAAGCAGCTGCCCTGGTCAATGACGCTTTCGACCCAGATCCGCCCGCGATGGTGCTCGATGATGGATTTCACGATAGTCAATCCCAGGCCGACGCCGCGAATGCTTTCGGTTTCGGGGGTGAGGACGCGGTAGAAGCGCTCGAAAATGTGTGCCTGATCGGCAAGGGGAATCCCGAAGCCGGTGTCTCTGATGCGGATCAGGATGTGTTCCCCCTGATCTTGCACCTCAAGCGCGACCTCTCCGCCGGGGCGATTGTACCGGATGGCGTTGTCCACGATTTTGCCGAGGGCCTGCTGCAAGCGGTAGGCATTGCCTCGCACGCACAGCGAGGTGGGAGGGAGAGTCAGCTGCAGCGTGAGGTCGGCCTTCTGCGCCTGGGGCCGGTACTGTTCCTCGATGTCTTGGAGCAGCTGTCCCAGCTGCAGGTCCGTCATAGGCATGTCGTATTCGGCTTCGATGCGTCCCAGATCGAGCAGGTCGGTGATCAGGTCGGTAATATCGGCGAGACTGTTGAGCGCTTTGTGCACGAAAGCGCGCTGCATTTCGTTGAGGGGGCCGGCGCGGTCGAGGAGCATCACATAACCCTGGATGGTGGTGAGTGGCGTGCGCAGGTCATGCGAAACGGTTTGGACAAATTCCGTCTTGATCCGGTCGAGCTCCTTCATCTGGGTGATGTCCTGCATCACGATCACACGCCCCAGATGGGAGACGGAGGTGATTTGCGCGTTCATCACCCTGCCGCCGGGCAGGATGATTTCGCCCTTGGGGGAATCGAGGCCTTCGAGGGCTTGATGGAACAACTCCCGTAATTGGGCATGGTGAAGCACGTCGAGGATGGGCTTGCCGGCAGCGTCATCGGGGATGGCAAACGCTTCGGCGGCGGTGCGGCTCCACAACAGCAGGCCCTCGCGCTCATCGGTGATGAGGACGGCCTCTGTGGCGCGTTGCATGATGCTGCGCAGGCGGTGTTGCTCGCGTTCGACCTCGCTGAAGAGCCGGGCATTTTCCACGGCAATGGCGGTGTAGTCGGCAATGGCCGATAGCGTGAAGAGCTGTGACTCCGTGAACTCGCCCTGACGCTGTCGGTTGATCACACCCAGCACGCCGACCGTGCCGCCGCCCGGCTGAAGCACCGGCAGATAGAGGAGCGACTGGACCAGATTCCCCGTAGACAGGCGTGTTTCCCGCTTCAGCATCACCGGCCGGCCGGATTGGAGCACGCGCTCGGCGATGGGGTCCTGGGTCAGTGTGTGTTGAGGCGCGATTTCCGGGCCGTTGAACCGATGGGTGGCGCGCAGGTAGAGGTCCCCCTCTTCTTGCAGGATGATGAGGCCCTCCTCGGCGCGCGTGAGGTTGACGGCGATACTCACGACGCGCGGCAGCACTTCGTCGAGGCGGAGGGAAGCCGCGATGGTTCGGCCAATGGTGTAGATGACGTTGAGTTCTTGCAGGCGTTGATCGAGGCGCTGTTGAGCGGTGGCGAGTTGCTGCTCCAGGTCGGCTTTGTGCAGGTAGAGCGGCGCGTTGCTGAGAGCCGTACTGAGCGTCGTCCGATTTTCGTCGCTGAGATAGGGGGCGGTGAGAACGCCCAGAATGTGCAGATTCGCCAGCAGGGGATTGAGCGCCTTGAGTGGCAGGGCGTCAGGCGCCAGCAGCACGACCGACAGGGATTGTAACGGCGCCAGGTCCAGCAACTGCAAGGGCCCGCCGTCCAACAGGGTCACATCGAGGAACACCAGCAATGCCGGCGGCGGGGCTGCAGTTGCACCCAGCGCTTTAAGCGTTGGGAGGACTTCGACCTCGTAGGCCGACGGCAGCAGGGCCCGGAGGGTCTGTTCCACATCCGGGTCATGGGTGATGATCAAGACCCGCTGCGAATGCATTCTGGCATTCCCCTGAAAGTCTCCCCGACTTTAACGCCGCTGCGCCCCGTAGCGCGAACTATGGCTTGCATGAAGCGCCGGTAGCGCAGCCTTTAGTTCGTCCCTTGGTTTCAATCGCAATCTTCTTGGACAACCTGCTCCGAGAAATCAGACTGAGATTACAAACAATTATAGCCCATTTCCAACCAAACGCAACTCGAGCCCCGCAACTTCTTGTATTGACTGCCGTAGTGTATAATAGATGACGACTGCAGTGCGGGGTCGGACATCAAGATCATCAATCTTTCAAAGGGAGGTACGTATGAAACTGCTCATCCGTTGGGCGATCAGCGCTTTTTCGATTTATGTCGCCGATTGGCTGGTGTCGGGCATTCGCGTGGAGAACGACGGTTGGTGGCTTTACGCCGTCATGGCGGTGATTCTGGGACTGGTCAATGCTTTCATCCGACCGATCCTGAAGTTGCTTACCTGCCCGTTGATCATCCTCACGTTGGGACTTTTCACGCTGGTGATCAATGGCCTTTCGCTGTGGGCGGCGGCGGGGCTGGCCAATGTTTTCGGCGTTGGCTTTTTTGTGGACGGGTTCTGGTCGGCATTTTTCGGCGCTCTCATCATCAGCATTGTCAGCGTCTTGTTGAACACCTTCGTCAAGGACCAAGACAAGGAGAAGTGACCGCGCGAATTTGTCCGCCGGATTGAGTGTGTCCCTGCAGGCGGCTCCTGGCATTCACGCCGGGAGCCGCCTTGTTGTTGGCGTTCCGCTTTGATGGGGATATACTTGAATCGCATCGCATCAGCTTCAGGAGGTGCCTGACCATGATTCCTGCGATCCCTGTGACTGAAATGGTTGATTTTCTGGTGCAGTTGCTCAAGACCCCCAGCCCTACCGGCGACACGGAGGCGGCGCTGGCTTATGTGCAGGCGAGCTTCGCCGCGCTGCCGGTCACCTTCATGCGCCCGCGCAAGGGTGGCCTGGTCTGCACCTGGGACGGCGACCCGGCGCTTCCCCGCGCGTTGACGGCTCACGTGGACACTCTCGGCGCGATGGTGCAACGCCTCAAGAGCGATGGGCGACTGTTGCTCACCCCCATCGGCAACTTCGACTGGCATTCCATCGAAACGGAGGGCTGTACCGTCTTCACCGGGGATGGACGGGCCTACCGGGGGAGCATTTTGCCCCTCAAAGCCTCAGTGCATATTTATGGACCGGAGGCGCGGCAGTTGGAGCGGGTGGCGGAGAACTATGAGGTGCGTCTGGATGCCCGGGTGGACTCTGAAGAGGAGACCTGGGAGCTGGGCATTCGACCGGGGGATTTCGTCGCCTTCGACCCGCGCGTGGAGGTGAACGACGGCTTCATCCGCTCGCGGCACCTGGACGACAAAGCCGGCGTGGCCTGCATCTACGGCGCGCTGCTGGCGTTGCAGCGGGCGGGGCTCGCGCCGCGGCACCGCCTGGAGGTGCTGATCTCCGGCTATGAGGAAGTGGGGCACGGTGCGGCGACCGGCCTGGCGGCGGATACGGCGGAGCTCGTCGCTGTGGACATGGCGGCGGCGGGCGACCTGCAGAACTCGGACGAGTTCAGTGTGGGCATCTGCGCTAAGGATTCTGGAGGCCCCTATCACCTGGGCCTGCGCCGTCACCTGGAGACGCTGGCAACCGCGCACGCGATCCCCTTCCACACCGACATTTATCCTTTCTATGGCTCGGATGGTGAGGTGGCGTGGCGGGCGGGTGCCGATCTCAAGGTGGCGCTCATCGGGCCGGGCGTGGACGCTTCTCATTCCTACGAACGCACGCACGCTGATTCGCTGGAAGCGACGGCGCGCCTCATTGCGGCCTATCTGCTTTCGGAGTGAGGGATTTGAGCGACGCAGGGGACTTTGTGGCGCTGGAGTGGCAGTTGCCCTATCTCACCGCCGGGCTGCCGGGCATCGGCGGACGGTTGCGCGTCACGCCGGAGGATTTCCGTGTCGAGGAGGTGCCGGCGTATGCTCCCTGTGGGGAGGGCGAGCACACCTTCTTTGCCGTGGAGAAGTGGGATCTTTCGACGCCCCTGCTCGTGCAGGAAATCGCGGCGGCGCTGGAGATTTCCCCGCACGGGGTGAGCTACGCCGGCCTCAAGGACGCGCGCGCGGTCACGCAGCAGGTGCTTTCCGTTCAGTGGGTGGATCCCGAAGTGCTGCTGTCGCTGCGCCTGGAAAACGCGCGGGTGCTCTGGGCCGCGCGCCACACGAACAAGCTGCGGGTCGGGCATCTGCGCGGCAACCGCTTCAGCATCCGCATCCGTGATGTGTCCTCGCAGGCCGAAGTGCGCGCTGCGGCGATCCTGGAGCTGCTGGCACGCCGGGGCGTCCCCAATGGCTATGGCGCCCAGCGTTTTGGCAACGATGGGCGCAACGCCGAAATCGGCTGGTTGCTGTTGCGCAACGACCGCGCGGCCCTGCGAGCGCGTGGCATTCAGCAGCTGCCCTATCGCCAACATCGCTTTTTCTTGAGCGCGCTGCAATCCGCGCTCTTCAACCGGTATCTGGCGGAGCGCCTGCGGCGCGGGCTGTTGGATGAGGTGCTGCCGGGCGACGTCGCCAAAAAGCACGCGACGGGCGGGATGTTCACCGTCGAAGCGGCGGCAGCGGAGCGTCCCCGCGTGCAGGCGGGGGAGATCAGCGCGACGGGGCCGATCTACGGCTACAAGCTGTGGCCCGCGCAGGGCGAAGCGGCGGCCCTGGAAGCGGCGATCCTCGCGGCGGCCGGCCTGCAGCTGGAGGACTTCCGTCCCGCCAAACTCAAAGGGTCGCGGCGTCCCGTGCGCTATCTGCCCGAGG
>JAAZNO010000244.1 GCA_012798275.1 Chloroflexota bacterium | reverse complement strand
TCAATATAATGTACATTGCTGCCCTCATCGGCAATTATGATTGTGCGCTCGAATTGCCCCAGGTTCTGCGCGTTGATGCGAAAATATGCCTGCAAAGGGATTTCCACATTCACCCCCTGCGGCACGTAGACGAAGCTCCCTCCCGACCAGAAAGCGCTGTTCAACGCCGCAAACTTGTTGTCGCCGATAGGCACGACGGTGCTGATGTGCTCGCGCACCAGGTCGGGATACTCGCGGACGGCGGTATCCATGTCCACAAAGATGATGCCGTGCTGCTCCCATTCCGCCTTGAGCGAGCTGTACACGGCCTCGGAATCCATCTGCGTCTCCACGCCGGCCAGGTAACGGCGCTCCGCCTCGGGAATGCCCAGTCGCTCGAAGGTGTCCTTGATGGCGCCGGGGACTTCCTCCCAGGTGCGCGCTTTGCGCTCGGTGGACCGCATGAAATAATAGAATTCCTCGAAATTCAGGAGCCCGAGGTCCGCCCCCCACGTCGGCATGGGCAGCTTCATGAAAGTGTCCAGCGCTTTGAGGCGAAAATCCAGCATCCATTGAGGCTCACCCTTGACCGCCGAAATTTCGCGCACGATGTCCTCGCCTAGCCCGCGTCGGGTCTGATAGGCGTAATCAATCTCGGTGGCAAAATCCCCCTGAGCCTGATCCTTGAGCTGTCGCAGATCGTCGTACTCGTTCGCCATTGCTCAAACCCCAAATTCAGCCTGGACCCAATCGTAGCCCTGGGCTTCCAGCTTCTCCACCAGCTCGGGACCGGCAGAGTGCACGACCCGCCCCTCGTAGAAAATATGGACGAACTGCGGGTGAATGTAATTGAGGAGACGCTGATAGTGCGTGATGACCAGCAGTCCCATCCCCAGCTCTGCTTGCAGGCGATTGACGCCTTCGGAGACGATGCGCAGCGCGTCAATGTCCAGGCCAGAATCCGTCTCATCCAGGACGGCGATGCGAGGCTTGAGCAACGCCAGCTGCAGGATCTCCGCGCGCTTCTTCTCGCCGCCGGAGAAGCCCTCGTTGAGGTAGCGGTTGAGGAACGCCGGATCCATCTTGAGCCTGGCGAGCTCGGCCGTCACTTCCTGCCGGAACTCGCGCGCCGGAATCAAATGCGCCTGGAAACGTTGATCCCCGCTGCGCCGCGCAGCGTCGCCGTACCCCCGCATTGCACTGGTCGCCGCGCGCAGAAAGGTGTAGAGAGTGACGCCGGGCACGGACACGGGATACTGCAACGCCAGGAACAGACCGCGCCGGGCTCGCGCGTCAGGGGATAACGGCAGCAGGCTCTCGCCGCCGAGCAAGATGTCGCCGCCAATGACCTCGTATTTGGGATGCCCCATCAGCGTGTACGACAGCGTGCTTTTGCCAGACCCGTTTGGCCCCATCAAGGCGTGCGTCTCGCCGGGGCCGACCGTCAACGTCACCCCCTTGAGGATTTCCTTGCCTTCGACGCGCACGCGCAAGTCCTGAATTTCTAACGTCTTTGCCAACGCCTGCTCCATCCGCACCTCCGTCGTCGTCACTGCCTCACGGACGAAATCAGTATAGCCGAAGGCCCCTTTTTGTCAAGAATCTTCTTTTTTATTACGCAAACTGGCGGCGGGAAACACTCCGCCGCCAGTTTGAGATCCGTTAGACGCGAGAGCGCCGGGACGGTTAGCCTCCCAAAAGCCCGGGTAGCGCCCCTGTAGCCAGCACGCCGATGCCCAGAAGCGAGCCGAGCACCCAGTTGAGGATGAAAATCAGCAGCCAGCCGAGTCCCACCGTCAACAAGGTCTTGCCGGTATCCAGATCCAGCCCCTCACGAATGGCGAAGAAACTGGCGATCAACGACCAGATGGCGCCAATGAGGCCCCCCACACACGGGATGATGCCCAGCAGTTGTGGCGCGTAGGCAAAGCCGATCAACCGCAACATCTCCTGCAAGGTCGCCTCACCCCCGAAGAGTTTGGTGCCGATCAAAAAGGTCGCCGCAGACCACACCACCCAGCCGACGAAGGCCCAAACCAGGGGGAAGAAAACATTCCCGAGAAGATTGCCGCCGCCCTCGCCACTCATGAGGTAGGTGATGAGCCCGCCAATAGCGCT
>JAAZNO010000243.1 GCA_012798275.1 Chloroflexota bacterium | reverse complement strand
GGCGCGAGGCGTACTTCGAGGCCGAGCACAAGCCGTATCGCAGCCGCTTTCCTAACGGCAGCAAGCCGCTCACGGCGGAAGCGCGCACGCCCTTCCGCGCGAATATCCGCCTGCCGGACGGGTGGCTGCCGGGTTCCGAGGGTGGCATTGAGGAAGTGGAGCGGCTGCTCTATGAGCGGATGCTCTCGGCGGACCGCGATCCCCACAAGCCCCTCGGCACGGAAGAGCTGATCGTCAATTTCGGCCCCCATCATCCCAGCACGCACGGCGTGTTCCGTATGGTGGCGCGGCTCGACGGGGAGACGGTACAGCACCTCGAGCCGGTTTTTGGATATCTGCATCGCAATCACGAGAAGATTGGCGAGCGCAACACCTGGCTGCAGAATCTCCCCTTCACGGATCGCCTGGATTATATCAACGGGATGACAAACAGCCTGGGATACTGCCTGGCGCTGGAAAAATTGCTTGGCTGGGAAGTTCCCGAACGGGCGCAGTACCTCCGCGTCATCATGGCCGAATTGGCGCGCATCGTCAATCACATGTTGGCGGCGGGATTCCTCAGCAATGAGCTGGGGGTCTACTTTACCGGCTCGTTGTATGCCCTGGAGGAACGCGAACTGATTCTGGATCTCTTCGAGGCGGTTTCGGGCGCGCGGATGATGTGCAACTACATGCGCCCCGGCGGGGTGGCGGCCGATTTGCCGGAGGGCTGGATCGAGCGCGCTGGCGAGCTGGTGCGCGAGCGCTTGCCGGAAAAAGTGAAGACGATGCAGACCTTCCTGCTCCAGAACGAGATCATCCAGGCGCGCACGATGGGGGTGGGGGTGCTGCCGCCGGAGATGGCGGTCGCCTGCGGCGTCAGCGGGCCGGTGTTGCGGGCGAGCAACGTCCCCTATGACCTGCGCCGGGCGGAGCCCTATGGCATCTACGACCGTTTTGAGTTCAACGTCTGCACCCGCGAGCACGGCGATGCGTACGATCGGCTGGCCTTGCGTTTCGATGAGATCTGGGAGAGCCTGCATATCTTGCGGCAGGCGCTGGAGCGCATTCCGGCGGGGCCGATTCAATCCCACAAGCTGTCGCCGCTGTTGACCGTGCCGCCCGGTGAGACGTACACCCGCGTCGAGGCGCCGAAGGGCGAGTTGGGCTTCTACCTGGTTTCGGATGGAGGGCGCAATCCCTACCGTTATCACGTGCGAGCTACCTCGCTGCTGAACCTGACGCCGTTGAGTGCGATGGCGCGCGGCGCGAAAGTTGCCGATCTCGTCGCGATCCTGGGCAGCCTGGATCTCACGTTGGGGGAGGTGGATCGCTGATGCCTGGCCTGGGGGTGCTCAAATCGTTGTGGATTGCCCTGCGTCACTTTTTCATGACGTATGTGGATGATCTGCGCTACGGGCCGCGACGGCGGTATCGTCCGGAGACGCTGCCTGAGCGGCAGGGGCCGCACGGACGGGGTGTTTTCACTGTGCAATATCCGCGCGAGCGGTTACCGCTGCCGGAACGCAGCCGCCATTCCCCGTTCCTCGTCCTGGATGCGACGACGGAGGCATTGCGTTGCACGGCCTGTGGTATCTGCACGCAGGTCTGTCCCGTCCAGTGCATCTGGATCGAGCGCGCAGTGGATACGGAGACCGGGCGTCCGCTGCGGCGTCCGGTGCAGTATCACCTTGATATCAGCCTGTGCATGGGATGCGGGCTCTGCGCGGAATTCTGTCCCTTCGACGCCATCAAGATGAGCAGCGATTACGAGGTGGCGAGCTACGAGCGGCCGGGATTTCTCGACGCG
>JAAZNO010000242.1 GCA_012798275.1 Chloroflexota bacterium | reverse complement strand
CCCCCTCCCATGCGCTGAAGTTCATTGACCGCGGCCCCATCATGGACGAGATCCGTCGGCGTATCGGTGAGCGCCAGCAGACGGCCATTGTGGGCGTGGGCGGCATGGGCGGGGTGGGCAAGACGGAACTCGCACGCCATCTGGCGGCTGAAATGGCCGAAAGCGCGCCGGAAAGCGTCTTGTGGCTGGACGTGGCTGACCGTCCCCTTTCTGATGTGCATCAGCGCCTGGCCCGCGCCTTGGGGGTGACCCTGCCGCCGACGGCGGATGCGCAACAGAATTATGAGATCCTCTGCGCGGCATTTCGCCAATCCCCCGTGCGCCTGCTCGTCCTCGACGATATTCGCCGTTCCTTTCTTGAATCGTTGCACTATTGCCTGCCGCCCTCGCCGCCTTGCGCTGTGTTGCTCACCTCGCGCCTGAACCTGCCTGCAGTGCCGGCCGGCGGCATGATAGTGCTGGATGTGATGTCGGAGCCGCAGGCGCTTGAGTTGCTGCGCAGCATCCCTGGATTGGAGGAAGCCGCGGCGCGCGAGCCCGAAGCAGCCAGGGGGCTCGTGCGCCTGTGCGCCTGCCATCCCCTGGCGCTGGATCTGGCTGCGCGGCGGCTGCTGCGCCGGGTCAAACATTCCAAAACCCCCATCGCGGTCTTCAATGCTCAACTTACCAATCGGCTTGAGCAATTGCGCGAGGGCGACGCACGCCTGCAAAGCCTTCGCGCCAACTTCGATTTGAGCTACACGGAGTTGTCTCCAGCAGACCAGGGCTATTTCCGTCGTCTCGCCGTTTGCGCGGAAACCGGCTTCACTCCCGCCCTGGCCGCAGCGCTGTGGCAGTGCGACGCGCCTGAAGCCGTGGTGATTTTGGAGCGCCTGAGCGATGCCTCCCTGGTCCTGCCGCCGGAACGTGCTGCCGGACGCTGGCGTCTGCATGACCTGCTCCGCGATTATGCTGGCGAGCGGCTACGCGAGACGGGAGAGGAATCCGCAACGCAACGCTTGCTTGCAGGATGGATCCTCGCCTTGTTCGAGGCTCATGCTACCGACGACCCTGACACGGCGCCTCACGTGGAGGTAGAGCTGGATAACTTGCGGGCCGCGGCAGGCTGGGCCATGAAGGCGGGGGAGGGGGAGCTGCTGGCGCAGCTGGCAACGCAGCCTCGCAACTGGCTTTACAACGTTTTTCGCGTGTGGGAAGAATGGTATGACTGGTTGACACAGGCGCTCCGAGTAGACGTCGCAGACCCACAGTTGCGCGCCAACGTTCTGCAGGCCCTGGGGGACGTGCAGGCGTTCCGCGATGAGCGGGACGCGGCGCTGGCGTCCTACGCCCAGGCGCTCACGCTCTACCGCGCCGTGGGCGACCGCCTGGGCGAAGCCAATACCCTGAAGGCCCTGGGGGACGTGCAGGCGTTCCGCGATGAGCGGGACGCGGCGCTGGCGTCCTACGCCCAGGCGCTCACGCTCTACCGCGCCGTGGGCGACCGCCTGGGCGAAGCCAATACCCTGAAGGCCCTGGGG
>JAAZNO010000241.1 GCA_012798275.1 Chloroflexota bacterium | reverse complement strand
CGGCACACCGATCGCCCAACGGGACACGGCCCCTGGAGCAGGTCGCCGTCCCACCCCCAGCTGGTTCACCGCCGAGGTCATCACCGATACCTGCAGTCTCGCTATCCCGGCGGAAACGCCGCCAGGCAGGTACACCCTCAAGATAGGCTTCTATGACCCCGACACGTATGCCCGCCTGCCCGTGACGGATGGGACAGGGCAGGCGATGGGGGATGGCATGATGTGGGCAATTGAGGTCATCTCGCCCTCCCCGTGAGATAGCCATGACGGACAAGAACCCATGAAACCGCACAAGCGTCTCCTGAGATTGACGGGCTGCGGTCTGGCAGTCCTCGTCTTGATTGTTGGACTATGGTTACGACCTCAGGCTTTTCGGTCCATTGACGAAACCGCCATGTTTGCGGCCGCCTCCAATACCCTCAAATGGGGAGTCCCCCACATCAACGACATGGCCTTTCAGATGTGGACGCCTCGTCGCGGCGAATCAGTCGCCGCGCTGGGCTATAACCACAATGTTTACACCAAGAAAAGCCCCCTCGTCATCCTTATGCTTTTGCCGCTGTTATCCTGGCTCAAAGTATTTCCGCAGCTCAATCCAATTGCGCTAGCCCTTACATTGGGCCCCCTCATGACTGCTCTTACCGCCTGGCTTTTATACGGCCTTATCCATGACCTTGGCTATTCGGGGAAAACAGCGGCCCTTTCCACAGCATTGTTTGCCTTTTGCACCATGGCCCTGCCTTACATGCAAACCATCTTTGGCGAAGTCGTCGGTACGTTGGGAATCGTCCTTCTTTTGCGGGGCATATGGCGGCTGTTTGCATTGAATCCTGACTCTGAAATCAAAGCCTGCTCCAAAACAGGGCTTGAATTGGGAGGCGGCCTGGGGTTGGCTATCGGCGTCAACCTCGTCTATCTTCTCTTGCTACCGCTGGCAGGGGTACTGCTGGCCTATTGGTGGAACGCCCAAGCTGCCCTACCCCGGCGAAAAAAGATCAGCGTCCTTTTGGGGACCGCCTTTCCCGTCATCACGTTAGGAGTTGGTCTTGCCTGTTACAACACGGCGCGGTTTGGATCGCCGTTCGCTACCGGCTACCATTTTGCCAGCGGAGATGAAACTTTCGTCCCCGCCTTAATGTGGTGGGGAGTGTTAGGCCTCACCGTCAGTCCAGCACGGGGATTCATCTGGTACAATCCCACGGCAGGCCTGGCGATGATGGGATGGCGAGATTTCCGTCGCGCCTACCCCTCGCTTGCCTGGAGCATCGCCGGTCTGATCGTCTTCCACCTTGGTGTGTTTGGTTCCTGGTGGCAATGGTGGGGCGGGTGGGGATGGGGACCGCGTTTTCTGTTGCCATTGACCCCCTGCATCACCCTCGTCAGCTTACCCCTCATTGATCGAGCGCTAAAACGCACGACATCAACTGCCTGGGTGCGCGCTAGCGTCATCCTGTTTACCGCGCTTGGAGCGCTGGTACAAATCGCAGCGACCGGCGTAAATTACCTGCATCTGGAAATGGAGCTCGAAGAAAAATATCCAGCGCCCCCCACAAAACCTTTACTTTACCATCATGCGCCATTCCTGGTTTATGATGTTGCCCACTCTCCAATCCTGAAGCATCTTCAACAAATCTCCTCTCCCACTGCCCGCCAGGAAGTGATCCTGACATCAGGGTTCCAGTTCGACACAATCCTTGCGACTATACAGACAGAGCAGCTGCCAGGCGATCTGTTAGTCTATATGGTGCCAGAGCTGCAAGACGTCCTCCTGAGCAAGTGGGACCTTCCCCCCACACTCGGCGCGCCGTATGAAGACCTTGCTCAAGAACCACTTGCACAGAGCATATTCCTTCACAACATAGAGTCAGCGCAACGGGTGTGGTTGATAACCTGGTACGGCCCCGCCGATGAGTCGAATTGGTACGAACAGTACTTACGCGAGCATTGGGCCATTATAAATGAACAATGGCCGCCAAACGAACTGAGGCTGCTCCTTTTCGCCAATCCACCACGCTTTGAGCAACAAAATTCCGTCGAAGCGACCTTTGGCCCAATGAAATTGGTGAATTTCAAGCAACAACGTCAAAACAACATGGTCTACTCTGAATTCACCTGGGAAGCAATTCGCCCTATTACCCAGAGCTATACCCTCTCGCTGCACCTGCTGGATCTGCATACAGGTGCCTTGATAGCCCAAAATGATCATCTTCCGCTGGGTGGTTACCATCCCACAGACAGCTGGCCGCTGGGGCGCCCCGTCACCGAGCGCGTGGCCTTCTCCCTATCGGATGCTCATACAGAGCCTGTTCTCAGGATCGGCTGGTATCTGTGGCCCCAATTGACCCTGTTACCCACACATTTGCCAGATGGAGCAGAGGGAACCATGCTGCTGCTCACGAATCCGCCACAGGCCATTTCTCCATAACACAGAATCAAACATTTCAGGAGGTTCGCATGACGAAGATTTTGCTTTCGGGCAACGAGGCCATCGCCCTGGGAGCCTGGGAGGCAGGCGTGCAGTACGCCTCGGCCTACCCCGGCACCCCTTCGACCGAGATTCTGGAGAATTTCGCCCGTTATCCCGGCGTCCGCGCCGAGTGGGCCAGCAATGAGAAAGTGGCGCTGGATAATATCATCGGCGCCTCCTTCGGCGGGACGCGCGTGCTGGCGGCGATGAAGCACGTGGGGGTCAATGTCGCCGCCGACAGTCTGATGTCGCTCTCGTATACCGGCGTGCGGGGCGGACTGGTGCTGGTAAGCGCTGACGATCCGGGCACGTTCTCCTCGCAGAATGAGCAGGACAACCGTCAATACGCGCGTTTCGGCAAGTTTCCCTGCATCGAACCGGCGGATAGCGCGGAGGCCCGGCGCTTTGTGGGCATCGCCCTGGAGGTGAGCGAGCGCTTCGGGACGCCGGTCATCCTGCGGAGCACCACCCGCCTCTCCCACTCGAAGTCGGCCGTCGAGGCGCGCGTGCCGGAGGTGCGTGAATTCCATCCCCTGCCGCCGTTCAGCCGCGAGGGCGGCGCCGACCGGGTCATCGTCCCCGCCGTGGCGCGCCGGCGCCACCCGGAAATCGAACAGCGGCTGCGCGAGGTCGCTGCCTGGACCGAAACCACGGCGTTCGAGATCGGACTCAACCAGCTCCTCTGGGGCGACCGTGCGCTGGGCATCGTCACCACGGGAATCGCCTATCAGTACGCGCGGGAAATCTTCCCCGGCGCTTCCATCCTCAAATTGGGCATGAGCTATCCCCTGCCGCTGCAGGCGCTCCGCGATTTCGCCGCGCAGGTGGAGACGCTCATCGTCGTGGAGGAGCTCGACCCCTTCATCGAGGGGCAGCTTCGGGCGGCAGGAATCGCCGTCGCACACGGCAAGGATTGTTTCCCCCTCTGCGGCGAGCTGACGCTGGAAAAGGTGCGTCAGGGCGCGCTGAAGGCGGGGCTGATCCACGAGGAAACCCCGGCGAAAGCGCCAGAAGGAGCCACCAGCCAGGTCCACGTGCCGCCGCGCCCGCCGGCGCTGTGTCCCGGCTGTCCGCATCGCGCCTTCTTCTACGACCTGGCGCGGCAGAAGCACAAGACCATCATCGCCGGCGACATCGGCTGCTACTCCCTGGGCGTCCAGGCGCCGTTCCAGGCGATGGACATGCTCATTTCGATGGGGGCGAGCATCGGCATGGCGCACGGTTTCAAGCAGGCGGGCGGACAGGAAGGCGCCGTCGCCACCATCGGGGATAGCACCTTCTTCCATTCCGGCCTCTCACCGCTCGCGGCCGCCGTCTACAACAGGGCGAAGATCACCGTGGCGATCCTCGACAACCGCATCACCGCCATGACGGGACAACAACAGCACCCCGGCACCGGTGTCACCTTGCAGGGCGAAGAGGGTCACGCGATTGACATCGCCCCGCTGGTCAAGGCGCTGGGGGTCACTTTCGTGGAAGAAGTGGACGCCTGGGACGTCAAAGCCGTGGAAGCGGCGCTCAGGGCGGCGCTGGCGCACGAGGACGGGCCGGCCGTGATCATCGTGCGGGGCGCGTGCGTCTTCACGCCGCATTTCCACCTCCAACCGCGCATGCGCGTGGCTGCCGACAAGTGCGTGGCGTGTCACGCCTGCCTCCGGGTCGGCTGCCCGGCTATCCTCAAGAGCGATGAGCTCTACGAGAAGAACCAGCGTCCCAAAACGCTAATTGATCCGCTGCTCTGCACCGGCTGCACGGTCTGCAGCCAGGTCTGCCCTACACAAGCGATCGAGCGAGAAAGCGAGTGAGCGGCAAAGCGGAAAAGCGGGTGAGCGAAAAAGCGAGTGAGTGCCTTTCCACCCACGCTCCCCGTACTCTCCATACAGTTGGATGCCGATCCAGCAATGAGGTATAATTAAAGCACAGATCCCCGACGGAGGCGATCTATGACTTTCAGACAAGCAGAGTATGAACGCATTATGGCTCAGATCAAACGTTGGCCACCTGATCATCGGCTGACGTTGGTGCGCGATGTGCTCAACACCCTTCCTGCCACACCTGCACAGCCGCGGCGAAGTCCCACGCTGCACGTGGCCTTGGGATTACTGGCAACAGACCAACCCGCTCCAACGGATGAGACCATCCAACAGTGGTTGCGCGAACGTCGGCTGGAAAAATACGGATAATGCGCGTGTTATTGGACACCAACGTGATCCTGAATGTATTGCTCAATCGCGCTCCTTGGGTCAAGGCAGCCAGCGCTATCTGGCAAGCCGTTGATGATGATAGCCTCACGGCATACATCGTCTCATGCACTCTCACCAACATTGACTATATTGCCCGCCGCCTCACCAATAGCGAACGTGCCCACACCGCTGTCAAACTATGCCTCGATACCTTCGAAATCTGCACAGTAGAACAGCGTACTTTGATCGCCGCAACAGCACTTGCGGGACATGATTTCGAAGACAATGTACAAATTGCGTGCGCTATGCTCTATGGGCTGGATGCTATCATCACCCGCGATACTTCAGGATTCCAGGCAGCGGCCATGCCAGTCCTCACCCCTGACGAATTTCTCAAAGCTCATATGCTGAACAATGGATAGGCACTCAGGAGGCGTTATGATCACTCAGATGAACTTCCTCTTTGTCGGAGTCGGTGGGCAGGGGGTGCTCACGGCTTCCGATATCGCGGCTCAGGTAGGCCTGGATTTGGGGCTGGACGCGAAGAAATCCGAGGTGCACGGCTTCGCCCAACGCGGGGGCGTGGTGGAAAGCCACATCCGCTGGGCGCCCTCGGTAGGCTCCCCGACGTGCGAGTGCGGCACCGTGGATGTCCTCATGTCCTTCGAGCTGCTCGAAGCCGCCCGCTGGCTCGACTGGCTCAAGCCCGGTGGGACGATCATCGTCAACCGGCAGCGCATTGTCCCCATGTCGGTCAGCGTGGGGAACGCGACCTATCCCGCCGAGGAGGAGATCCTCGCCGCATTGAAAGCGCGCGCCGGGCGCGTCATCGTCGTGGACGCGCTGCCCCTG
>JAAZNO010000240.1 GCA_012798275.1 Chloroflexota bacterium | reverse complement strand
GGGGATGAGCTCCGCGTTGAGGCGGGTCCACGGGCCGCTGAAAGCATCCCCCCGGTAGAGGTTGAAGCCCAAATTGCGCAACTCCATGGCCGTCTCCCAGGTGATGCGAATCCCCTGGCTCTGCGGTATGGCCGCAAAGGAGGCGAGGAAAATGGAGGTCGGCAGAGGATCTGAACAGGCGGACTTCATCGGCTCATACCAGGCGCCCGTGGTCGTGCAGACGATGTAATACGGATCAGCCCGGAGACCTGGAGTTGTGTCGGTGTAGGTCACTGTGTTGCTGATCGTGCCGTAGGTTGGCGCATAGACCGTGGCGATTCGATTGTCCGCATTGGCCGTGAAGGTGGGGGTGGTGTCACGATGCACGGTGTATGCCGGCGCGACTTCACGTCCGCCAGCGGCGTCTTGAGTGACCGCGTTCCAGGTGAGGATGAAGTGGCCATTATCCGGCGTCACCGACAGGCCGGCCGGCGCCATCGGCGTCTCTACTTTGGCCTGTTCCAGGAGCACCACGCCATAGGTGGGCGCGACGGACACGGTCACGGCGCCGCTGGAGACGGTATATGTGGCATTGCCGTGAAGCGCATCTATCAGCACGACGCCGTCGGCCAGATTGTAGGGCGCGGCGTTCAGGCCGCTGAGGGTGACGCTGTGGGTGTCACCGCTGCGGTTGAGGACGATGAGCGCGGTCTGCTCGCCGTTGGTGCGCGCAAAGCCGTAGAGCTTCCGGGCGTCGTCAATCACCAGGCCATGTTGCACATCGCCATCCTGAAGCGCGCGATAGCTCCAGCGAATGCTCGCCATCGTGCGGGCGAATTGTTGTAGCTCGGCGGCGGCTGCCGTGGCGTCATAGCTGTAGCTGTTGCCAGTGGCGTCATCCCAGGGGAAGGGGGCGCGATTGTAGGGGTCGTCTTCCCACTTGTTGCTGGCCCAGACCCCGTCGTGATTGAGGCCTATTTCATCGCCATAGTAGAGGGTGGGCGCGCCGGCGTAGGTGAAGGAGAAGAGCCACCATTCCTTCATGCGCTGGACGGCGGCGCTGTCATTGTCGTTGTTGATCTTCTTCAGCAGAAAGCGGACGCGGTTGGTGTCGTGGGAGCCTTCCAGGTTCATCATGGCTTTCCATGCCATGGGAGGATAATCTTCCTGGAGCGAACGGAGCCGTGCGTTGAACTGCGAGGGGCTGATATATTCGATCGGCCCGCTGGAACTGCTGTCGTTGCTGTCGTTGTCTGAGAACTTCGTCCCATTCGTGCAGCCATTGCCGGAGCAGCCGGTGAAGAGCCAATCGAGCAGCGTGGATCGGAAGCGATAATTCATCACGCTGTCCCACTCGTTGCCCAGCAGCCAGGGGGAGGCATCGCCCCAGATTTCGCCCAGCATCACCACATCCGACTTGCCGGTGACGCTCTGATCCCGCACCGCCGTGCGGAAGCTCTCCCAAAAAGTGTTGTCTGGAGCATTGAGGCCGGCGTCCACGTCGTCGCCCACGTCGAAGCGCCAGGCGCTGGCGCCTTGTTGCGTCCAGTAAGGGCCCACGGAGTTCAAGCCCTGGGCGAAGAAGAGATCGCGCACGGCCGAACTCGTCGCCTGCAGCTTGGGGAGCGAGCCGTATCCCCCCCATGCGGTGTAGGTCAGCGTCCACGCGCCAGGTGGAGTATCATTGTCGTCATCGTCGCTCGCATCGCAGCGATCGTTCGCCCCCGAGCCGGGCGAGCCCAGGGTATCGGGGATGTAGAACCAGCCGCGGTAGGTGGAAGCGGGGCTCTCGCAGGCGCCGCTGTTATCATCGGCGCCGCCATTGGGGTTGATGAGGGTCCCATTGGCGTCGTAACGGCTGTAGCGGTCGAAGTAGCGGCTATCTGACGAGGTATGGTTGAACACGCCATCCAGCATCACGCGGATGCCGCGGGCCGCGGCTTTGGTCGTCAGTTCCTGGAAATCCGCCAGCGTGCCGAAGTCCGGGTCAATGCGCATGAAGTCGGCGGTGTCGTATTTGTGGTTGGAGGGGGAGAGGAAAATGGGATTGAGATAGAGCACGCTCACTCCCAGGTTCTCGAAATAGCCGTCTTCCAGCTTTTGGATGATCCCCCGCAGATCGCCGCCGTAGAAATTATCGCCGTAGTAGTCCGCGCAAGCCGGGGTGTAGGTGCTCCGGGGATCGCAGACGGTCGTGTTCCAATCACCTTCCGCATCGTTGGAGCGGACGATGGCGCCGCCGGAGCGGGCATACGAGAAGCGCCCGGCAGTGGGGTTGTTGGTGGGATCGCCGTCGCGGAAGCGGTCCGGGAAGATTTGATAGATGACCGCGCGTTGCATCCATTCCGGCACGGTATAGGCCGCGTCGTAGATCGTGAGCTGATAGGAGTTGTTGTAGGCGGTATCCTGGTCTCCTTCCGCTTGCCCCCATCCCCCGCCGTAGAACTTCGGGTTGTCATCGCGGTAGAAGGCGACGGCGCTGCCATTGGTGGCCTTGAAAACGTAATAGTAGATGTCGGCGGTGGTGGGGATGGGGAGGTCGTATTTCCAGTAGGTTACCCCGCCCAGGCTGGCATCCGCGCCATGGCTGTCGAAACTCATG
>JAAZNO010000239.1 GCA_012798275.1 Chloroflexota bacterium | reverse complement strand
TCACCGATGTCGGGCATCTGCTCCCTTCCGGCGAAGATCGTCTCCTCAAGGGCGCCCGTGCCCATCGCCTGGAGCCCATGGAAGCCGCCGACACCTACATGATGAGTTTCTTCGACGACATGCAGGCGCTCGGCGTGCAGCGTCCCAACATCTCGCCCCGCGCCAGCGGCCACATTCCGGAGATCATCCAGTGGGTGCAGGCGCTGCTCGCCGCAGGCGCCGCTTACGAGGTCAACGGCAATGTCTATTTCTCGGTGGAAGCCTTTCCCGACTATGGGAAACTTTCCCGCCGCAGCGCAGAGGAGTTGGAAGCAGGATCCCCGGTCGAGGCGCGCGAGGAGAAACGCCATCCGGCGGATTTCGCCCTCTGGAGGCGCGCCAGGCCGGAGCAGCTGCTGCGCTGGCCCAGCCCATGGGGAGAAGGCTGCCCCGGTTGGCACATCGAATGCACCGTCATGGCCACCCAATATCTGGGACAGCCATTCGACATTCACGGGGGCGGTCTGGAAAATATCTTCCCCCACAACGAATGCGAAATTGCTCCAGCAGAGGCGTTGCACGGCGAGCCTTTCGCCCGCTACTGGCTGCTTTCCGGATCCCTCACCGTCAACGGCGTGAAAATGAGCCAGAGATTGGGGAATTTCCTCACTATCAAGGAAGCCCTCGCGCTCTACAAGCCAGAAGCCATCCGCTATTTCATTTTGAGCCGCCATTATCGCGACCCGCTTGATTTCAGCCGGGAAGCTCTCCAGGCAGCGCAGCGCAGCGTCGAACGACTGCAAAACACCGTCCGCGAGATCCGGCGCCGCATGGACACCGCCATGCCGGCGGGCACCGCGGTGCTCGCCGATGTCTCCTCGCTGGTGGACTACCGCGAAGCCTTCGAGACGGCCATGGATGACGACTTCAACACGCCGGAGGCGCTCGCGGTCCTCTTCGAGATGGTCAAAGAGGCCAATCGCCAGTTGGACAGGAAAGACGATCTGAGCATGGGATCGCTGGCGGCGATGGAAAAGCAGTTCCGCGATTTGGCAGGTGGGGTGTTGGGGGTTCTGCCCGTGACGCTCGAAGACACCACGCCCCGTGACGCAGTGCTCGAAGGGCTGATGCAGATTCTGCTCGACCTGCGCCAGGAATATCGCGCTGCCGGGGAGAGGAAGCAGGCGGACATGTTACAGGACCGACTGACGCTGTTGGGCATCACCCTCACCGATGGGCCGACAGGGAGCAGCTGGCGCCTCGAGGGGTAAGGGTGTGGCTGTCGGTGTGCACCCATGAGCCATCATAACGCGTGAACGTGTGGCAGAGACTGTGACGGCTCACCAGTTCGACACGAGCCAACCGCGCTGAAGCGCGGTGTTTAGATATTGGACGCCGATTCACGCTGATAATGAAAATGAAGGCCTGAGAGCAGCCTGAAGGCTGCGTTACCTTTGCTGATCCGTGAAATCTGCGGCCATCCGTGAGCCATTTTCCGAGGAGATATTGGACGCCGATTCACGCTGATTCACGCTGATAATGAAATGGGTGCAGTTACTCTCATCTGGCGGCAGTCCTTCGGCCCACTCAAGTAAGGCCGTAAGTCGGTAGCGGTGCGGCAGTGGTGCATTTGAGGGAGAGGTTGGTATGTTCTCGTTGCGCCTGGTCCCTCACGGTATCGTGCAC
>JAAZNO010000238.1 GCA_012798275.1 Chloroflexota bacterium | reverse complement strand
GCGGGCAGCTACACAGCGACTCTCTTTAACGGCGATTGCGTTTCGGCGACGCTTCCTGCGGCTCTGACCGTGCGCGGCGTGCTGCCCGCCCCAGAGCGACTCAGCCCGGCAGATGGGGCGGTCATCACTGACACGACGCCGGCGCTGTTATGGCAGCCGGTGACGGAGGCGGCGGGCTATCGCGTCACCTTGGCGAGCGCGGTGCACGACGTGGGGACGGCGACGGCATACACCCCTTCAGTGTTGGCGAAGGGCGTCTATACCTGGACGGTGACGGCCTGCAACATGTGGGGCGGCGTCAGCCCGGAGCAAACGCCATGGACGTTCACGATACGCGAGCTGCGCTCGATCTATTTGCCGTTGGTGCTGTCCCTGCCGTAAAAATAGCCCTGGCAGGCCTCAAAAGACCTGCCAGGGCTTTCCCTTGTAGATCAACACTCGCTGTGCCCGCAGACGTAGCAGCGTCGGCAACCTTCAGTGTAGACCATGGTGGCCTGTCCGCAGCTGGGGCACAGATCGCCTACCTGCATGGGGGACGCCGTGGGGGACGGCGCGGATGTCGGCGCCGCGGCGCTTTCCGGATCGTCCGCGTGCAGGGCGGTGTCATCATGCTCCTCCATCTCGTTGAGGTAATCGTTCAGCGCCTGGGCGACGCCGTCGGGCAGGCTCAGCACGCGCTGATGCCCGAAGCCCAGCGGTCTGCCGCCGCCGATGCCGCCCAGCTGGGCCACGATCTCCTCCAACCGGCGCCGTGGCTCCAGCGGCGAGGGCAGTCGCAGGTTCAACGAGATGAGCCGGCCGATGGCTTCGGCGACCGCCGCCGTCTCCGAACCCGCCTTGCCGACGTTGAGGAAGACCTCGAAGGGTTGCGCGTCGCCGTTCATGTTCACGGTGATGAAGGCGGTGCCTACCGGCGTGGGGACGCGATAGGTGCGCCCATTGAGCCGCTGCGGACGCGGTCGGATGTGGGGCGCTTGCCAGGGTGAGGGCGTTTTCTGCTGGCGCGTGGCCGCCGTCTCCAGCACCACCTTCTCGCGCGACCCGGCGACGTAGACGGTCAGGCCTTTGCAGCCCAGGCGCCAGGCCAGCCGGAACGCCGTAGCGACGTCCTCTTCGGTCGCGGTGGCGGGGAAATTGATCGTCTTGCTGATACTGGCGTCGGTGAAAGCCTGCAACGCTGCCTGCATTCGGATGTGCCCTTCCGCCGGAATGTCGCTGGCGACCACGAAAACCCGTTGCAGCGCTGCGGGGACTTCCTCCACGCCCTGGCAGCTGCCGGTCGGCGCCACTTTCTGGAAGATGCGCTCGCGGGTCTCCGCGTCAATGTGCGCTTCTTCGAGGGCCCTGACAAACGCCGGGCTGAAGTAGTGCAGGGGCAGCGTCTGGCCCTCGTCCTGCACGTAGCGGGTGTACGCGAGCGCGAAGATGGGCTCGCAACCGTAGCCCTCCACACCAGAGACGGTGGCGATGGTGCCCGTCGGCGCGACGGTGAGCTGGGCGGCGTTGCGGATTCCGTGCGCGCGAATTCCCTCCACGATGCTTTCCCAGGCGAGGGGCGGCCGGCCCCAATCGTAGCGCGGCCCGTCGTTCAGCCCGATGGGCCAGTGGGGCGGTTGCCAGGTCAGCGCGTGGGGATCGTAGACGCTGCCCTCGATGGCGGGGAAGGCGCCACGCTGCTGCGCCAGCTCGATGCTGGCCTGCATGGCGTGATAGCGGACGAATTCCAGCAGTTGTGCCGCGAAATCCTGCGCGGCCTCGCTGCCGTAGGGAATCCGCAGGTGGATCAACACGTCCGCCAGACCCATGATCCCCAATCCGATGCGCCGGGTGCGATACGCCGCCTCGCGCAATTGGGGAACTGCCGGCACAAACGCATTGGCGGAGATCACGTCGTCCAGGAAGCGGGTGGCGTCGTGGACCGTCTCCGCCAACCCTTCCCAATCGAAGGCGGGCTGACCCTCTGCATCGTGGCCCAGCAGCCGCGCCAGGTTGACAGATCCCAGGCAACAATTCTCATACGGCAATAAGAATTGTTCTCCGCACGGATTTGTGCACTCATAGCGTCCGAGGTGCGGCACGGGGTTGTCGCGCTGCGCGGTGTCGAGGAACAACATCCCCGGCTCACCGTTCTGCCATGCCTGGCGGACGATTTTGGAGAAGAGCTCCCGGGCGCGCACGGTGCGATAGGCCTTGATCCCGACGCCGGCTGCTTCGGCCTGTTCCAGCGTGCCGTTAAATTTGCGGTAGAGCGGGCTTTCGATGTCAGGAAAGCGTAGCGTCCATGCGCCATCGGCCTCCACGGCTTCCATGAAGGCGTCGAGAATGCCCACGGAGATGTTGAAGTTGGTGATGGCGTCCTCGCTGGTCTTGCAGGTGACGAAAGCCTCGATGTCGGGGTGATCTACGCGCAGCACGCTCATGTTGGCGCCGCGCCGAGATCCCCCTTGCGCGATTTCCCCGAACGCGCGGTCGTAGACCCGCAGGAAGCCCACGGGCCCCGTCGCTTTCCCCATGCTGGAAAATACCAGCGCGGCCTTGGGGCGCAGGCGGGAAAAGGAGAAGCCGTTGCCGCCGCCGGTCTGTTGGATCAGCGCCGCGTCGCGGAGGGTCTGGAAAATCCCCCCCGGTTCTTTACCCATGTCGTCCTCGATGGGCAGGACGAAACAGGCCGCCAGTTGTCCCAGAGGCGTGCCGGCGCCGGTGAATGTCGGCGAGTTGGGCACGAATCGCAGCTGGGCCAACATGCTGAAGAAGCGTGCCTCCGCTTCCGCCGCGGTACCGGCGTCGTTTTCGGCGGCCGCGATGTGATGGGCGACGCGGTGGAACATGCCGGCGACCGTCTCCGCTGGCTCGCCGCGCTCATTACGCCGTAGATAGCGGCGCCGCAGCACCTCCAACGCATTTTCTGAGAATTGCGCCTCGATCGCGGCGTCGGAGAGCGTTGCCTCGGTCGTGCTCTTCATGATTTCCTCCTGCAAACACGTATTTTGGGCAGGCCTTAACCTGCAGGGTGTTGCGCCTGGAAGCATGGCGCGAACTTTATCCGTTGGCGAGCCACAGGCTCATGGTGGCTCTGTGGGAAAGGTTTCTCGAGAAGGGCTGGTGAGATGCTCTCTTTCGAGAGGGACATCGCAATCAGAGTGGGTTCAGTCGCGCTGGGCGCGCAACGTGTCAATCTCGCGCCGAATGGCTTCCAAATCGCTCAGTCCCAGGTAAACGATGGCGTAGCGAATGTAGGCGACTTCGTCCATCTGGCGCAGTTCATCAATGACCATGTCCCCGATGGTTTGGCTGGAGACTTCGGCCCGCCCGATCTGGCGGATGGCATATTCTACGTGGTCAATCAGGCTTTCCAAGCGTTCGGCGGAGATGGGACGACGGGCGCAGGCAATGCGCAGGCCCGAAAGGATTTTCTCCCGGTCGAATTCTTCACGGCGTCCATCACGTTTCACGACGAGGGGGTTCAAGAGGATGGGGCGCTCAACGGTGGAAAAGCGCCGCTCGCATTCCAGGCATTCGCGCCGTCGCCGTATATTTCCTTGCGAGTCCTGCCGCGTGTCAACGACTTTGGTCGAAAGTGAATGACAGTAGGGACATTTCATGCCTGGGCTCCTAAAATGCGACCCCTATATCTAGGGGTGCGCGGTGATGCGCTTACTATCTATTGGATAGACTCATTATAGCACAGAGGTATTTTCTGGCAAGGCCATTTCCCCACTTGTCGAGGCCGTCTTTCTGTGGTCAAGCTATCCGCAAACTGCAATCATGATTGCAGTTGACCGGATAATACCAGCCGTGACCCGGAGCAGTTGACAAAAAATCAGATATGAGTATGATAAAGCTACTAAACTGACGGAGGTGATGAGATGAGTCCCAAATCTGAGAAGAAGCATCATCGGGTCATCGTGTTTTCGACGCCGACGTGTCCGCACTGCCGCGCGGCGAAGCGCTACCTGGAGCAGCACGGCATCAGCTACGTGGATGTGGACGTCTCCCGCGATGCCGCGGCCGCGCGCGATATGGTCCGGCGCACCGGTGAGCAGGGCGTGCCGCAATTGGAAATTGACGGACGCATGGTCATCGGCTTTAATCGCGCCAGGATTGACCGCCTGTTGGGGTTGAACCAACGCAGCGACGCGGCGGAGGACGAGGGCCCGGCGCTCGCTGCATAGCTGGCTCTGAGACGACAAACGACCGACCTGTGAGGAGGGTCGGTCGTTTGTCGTAGTGCAGGCTGCTGACGGCTCCGCTAATGGAGCGCGCGTTTTGCTCCGGGCACGGCGCCGAGGATTTTCACTCCCGCCGTCTCCACGTCCTCACTGTTGTAGAGGTAGGGATCAAGATAGTAGCTCAGCAATACCAGCGCCAATCCGGCCACGACCGCGAGGAGCAGTTTCAGCCCCGGTCCGAGCAGGCGTGAGCGCAGTGAGGGCGCCATCAGAGCGGGATAGGGCGCGTCGAGGCGTCGGGCCGGCGTGCCGACGCCGTCGAGCTGGGGAAAATACGCAGCGGCGTTTTCGGTCAGCTCCGCGCTGATGGCCTCGGCGATCTGAACGCATTGTGCGGGATCAGGCCAGTTGAAATAGATGACGAAGACCGATTGGACGTTATCGCTAGCGATGTTGGCTTGCAGCGCACCCGCTGCTACCTGGAGATGCTGCGCGGCGAGCCGCTCCGACACTGCCTGGGCGAAGCCCTGGGTCACTGCGACGTCTGCCAGCGCGTTGGCGACATACTCGGAGGTGAGCCAGGGGTAGTAGCGATCGTAATCAACCGAGAGGCCGGCCGGCTCCGTCCCTGTGACAAAGCGCATCACCACCTGATAAGTTGGGGACGCCGGGCGAAAGGTCAGCGCCACATACGCAGCGACGACGAGCACCGGCAGAGCTGCCAGCCACCAGCGCCGCAGCAGATATTTGAAGTACGATCGTAATTCCATAATCGCCATCCTTGCAGGACGTGAGTTAAGGGGAGGGGACCTGTCCCGTTGCCCGTCCCCGGCTATGATTGTAGCCGGCTTAGGCCAGCTGGCAAATGGCCTGAAGGTGCGTTCTTTCCCAGGCTCTTGTTTTCCGTCTCAGAGCGGGTATAATCAAAGCACTCGGCGACGCTGGAGCCATTTTTAGAAGCGCGCCGTTGTATCAAGGGCTGTGTTAACCGGGCGTGGCGGGCTGGCGAGGTATTCTTTGCGTTGTGTCTGTTGTACTCAATTTTCCGTGAAGGAGCAAAAAGCATGAATGGGACTGGTGGCAATACGACAATTTGGCTGATCCTCATCGTGGCGGCGGTGTTGTTTCTTTTCTTGCCCCAATGGCTGGCGCGCCGTAAAGAAACGCAGAAGATGGCGACGCTGGAGGTGGGACAGCGTGTTTTGACCATCGGCGGTTTCATCGGGCAGCTGACCTACATTGACCGGGAACACAACATGGCGCGCATTAAGCTCGCTGAGGGGATGGAGGCGAACATCCTGTTGAACGCCATTGCCCGTCCTTTGCCGGAGACATCTGTTGTGGAGGAGACGCCAGAGCCGGAGGCGGACTCGGACTCGGATTCGGACTCGGATTCGGACTCGGATTCGGATTCGGAATCCTGATTCCGGGCGGGTACAGAAGTTGACCGGGCGCCTGTCGTGTGGGGGCGCGGGGTGAGAGATGCATCTTTCGGCGGCGGCGGCGAAGATCAACAAATGGGCCGTGCAGCAAAGCGGCGATACGCTGGAGATGATCGAGCGTCCCCGCGGCGGGCTTTCGGTGGTGCTGGTAGACGGGCAGAGCTCCGGGCGCGCGGCCAAACAGGTGAGCATGTGGGTCGTGCGGAAGGTCATCGCCGATCTGGCTGAGGGAGTGCGCGATGGGGCGGCGGCTCGCGCCGCGAACGACGTCCTCTATGCACTGCGCGACGGCAAAGTCTCCGCGACCCTCGTCATTCTCTCGGCTGACCTGGCAAGCCATTCGCTGGTCGTCACCCGCTGCGGCAACCCGGAAGTCTACCTTCGGGAGCCGGAGGGAGGCCTCCGCCGTTTGGAAGGGACCGCGCCGCCGCTGGGCTTTTACCGTCACGTGCGCCCGCTGGTGGATTCGCTGCCGCTGGAGCCCAATCGGATGCTGTGCGCGTTCACCGATGGGATCTTGCACGCCGGTAGCCGCAAAGGGCAGGCGCTCGATGTGGCGGCGACGCTGGCCGCGCTGTGGGAAGTTGCCCCAGAGGCCCAGGCGATCGCCGACGGGCTGTTGACGCGGGCATTGGAACTCGAGGAGCAACGTCCGCTGGACGATGCGAGCGTGGCGGTGCTGCAAGTGCTCTCCGGCGCTGCCGCCGGGCCGCGCTTCATGCGGGTGGAGATGCCGCTCCCGGATGATCTGGGATAAGCAGGACAGGTGCAGTCGGGCAGCAAAAAACAGATATAACTGCAAAGAGCGCTAAGAACGCAAAGTATTATTTTGAGCCAGCTGGGAACCGGCTGTGAGGAAGTGACAACGAAGCCACTGGTTGGAATCGTGGGGCCGTGCTCTGCGGGCAAGTCGGTGCTCGCGCGGCGGCTGCGCGCTGCGGGATACGAGGTGCGCGAGATTCGTCAGGAGCATTCGGTAACGCCGACCATGTGGCAGCGCCTCACCCATCCCGATGTGTTGATCTACCTCGATGTGAGCATGGACGTCGCGGCTCAGCGCGAGGGACTGGCGGCGCCCTCAGCCTGGTGGGTGGAGGAGCGCGAGTTCCGGTTGGCCCATGCCCGTCAGCACTGCGATTTCTACCTCGACACCAGCGCGCTTGCTCCTCAGGAAATTTTCATCCTGGTGCACGAATTCCTGCAATCCTGGGAGCGCCGCCCGACAGGCGGAACGGAATCTGAAAATGGAACGTTGGGCCATTCCTTGCTTTAGTTTCGTGGGGCGAAGCGGCGTCGGCAAGACGACGGTGCTGGAGCGGGTGGTAGCGGCATTGGCGCAGCGCGGCTATCGCGTGGCCGCGATCAAGCACACGCGACACGCCGACCTCGAGACTGACCTGCCCGGCAAGGACACCCGTCGTTTCTGGGACGCCGGCGCTGTGCAAACCGTGTTGATCACGCCGGAGCGGGTGGCACAGGTTCGTCGCGTCGCCGCGCCGGCCCTCGAAGATGTGCTCGCCGGGATCCGTGACGTGGATGTAGTATTGGTCGAGGGCGATAAAACCGGCCCGCTGCCCAAAATCGAAGTGGTGCGTGCCGCTTGCACCCCCGATGTGCTCCCCGATCTGGTAGGGCGCATCGCCTGTATTACCGACGTGCCCGATTTGAGTTGGGATGGACTTGCCTTTGCCCTTGATGCTGACATAGCGTTGGCGAATTTTATCGAGGAATGGATCGTCGCGGCGCAGGCGGGAGTGGGGGGCTGGGAGGAGCTGGAGCACACAGCGGATCTGGCGCTGCGGGTGTGGGCGCCGGACCTGCCGGGGCTGTTTGTCGCGGCGGCGCGGGGCATGTTCTCGCTGAGCGCCGCGGCGACGGCACCGACGTTCACTCACGCTGAACAGCTCACCTTGCACGCGGTGGATCGGGAGGCGTTGCTGGTGGACTGGCTCAACGAGCTACTCTACCTCAGCGAGGCTGGTGCCGGGCAGTGGGCGTATGGCGCCTTTCGCTTTGAGGTCCTCACGGGAAGGACGCTGCGCGCGCTCGCGCTTGGGGCGCAGGTCACGGCGCGCCGCAATGAGGTCAAAGCGGCTACCTTCCACGATATTGCTATTCGCGAGAGTGCTGCGGGTTTGGAGACGACGCTGGTTTTCGATATGTGAAGGTGCGAAGGTGTGAACGTGCTTATTCGTGAAATTCGTGTTCATTCGGGGCCATTTACGAAGAAGACGTCATGTGCTGGCGCACATCATTCAAGGATGAAAAT
Source organism: Chloroflexota bacterium (assembly GCA_012798275.1). Taxonomy (GTDB): domain Bacteria; phylum Chloroflexota; class Anaerolineae; order B4-G1; family SLSP01; genus JAAZNO01. The sequence goes on along the minus strand of JAAZNO010000238.1, from coordinate 8,101 downwards.
GTGAGTCGTGAGCAGCGACGGCGACGGCTCACCGGTTCGACACGAGCCAACCGCGCTGAAGCGCGGTGTTTGAGGGCGTAGCAGCCCCGGGGCCAGGAATTTCTAATCTTATTCGTGAAATTCGTGTTCATTCGGGGCCATTTTCGAAGGAGGTGAAGGATGGTCGAGAAACGCCATTTTCGACAACTGACCCCCTACATTTGGGAATTGCCGAAGACGTACGACCCACGGATGCAGGTCCCGGCGCGCATCTTTGGCAGCGCTGAGGTTTTTGAGCAGGCGTTTGGCGACAGTTCGGTGCAGCAGCTGTGCAACGTGGCGATGCTGCCCGGCATTGTCGAGGCGGCCATGGCGATGCCCGATGTCCATGAGGGCTACGGCTTCCCCATCGGCGGCGTCGCGGCGTTTCCTGCCGATACGGGGCTGATCTCCCCCGGCGGGGTGGGGTACGACATCAACTGCGGCGTGCGGATGTTGGCTTCGACCCTCCCGCAGTCGGAAATCATGCCGCACCTGGAGGCGTTGACGCGGACGATCTACCACAACTGTCCCAGCGGCGTGGGGGAAGGCGGCGCGGTTCACCTGAGTTCCAGGGCGTTGGATCAAGTGCTTGAGAGCGGCGCGACGTGGGCTAAAGCCAACGGCTACGCGACGCGCGAGGATCTCGAAGCGACGGAGGATGGCGGATGCATCCCCGGCGCGCGCCCTGAGGCGGTGCCGCAGCGCGCGCGGGAGCGGGGAGTCCCGCAACTGGGATCGCTGGGTGCGGGCAATCACTTCCTTGAAATTGATGTGGTGGACGAGATCTTCGATGCGGATGTGGCGCGCGACTTTGGCCTGCAGGAAGGGTGTGTGGTGGTGCAAATCCACTGCGGCTCGCGGGGCCTGGGACACGAGGTTTGCGGGCAATATCTGCGCCGATTGCAAGACGCCCCTCAGCGTTACAACATCCCTATTGCCGATCGGGAGCTGGCCGCGGCGCCGCTGAATTCGCCGGAAGGGCGGGACTATCTGGCGGCGATGTTCGCTGCGGCGAATTATGCCTTCGCCAACCGGCAGGTGCTGGCGCATTTCGTGCGACTGTCATTTGAGCAGGTGCTGGCGGGCAAGGTCCGCGACTGGCAGCTGCGACAGGTCTATGACGTGGCGCACAACATCGCCAAGATTGAGACGCACGTCGTGGGGGGAAAACCGGTGAAACTCGTCGTGCACCGCAAGGGCGCGACCCGCGCCTTTCCGCCCGGACATCCCGATCTGGCAGCGCGCTTCCAGAAGACGGGACAGCCGGTGCTGGTGCCGGGCTCGATGGGCACGACTTCGTTCGTGCTGGTCGGCACACCGCAGGCGATGGCGGAGACTTTCGGTTCCACCTGCCATGGGGCGGGACGCACGATGAGCCGCAAGGCCGCGACCCGCCAGACGCGCGGCGAGCAGGTTCAGGCGGAGCTTCGGCGCCAGGGGATTTTCGTGCAGACCGGCAGCTTGCGGGGTCTCGCCGAAGAGGCGCCGCAGGCCTACAAAGACGTCAGCCTGGTGGTGGATTCCGTTGTCGGGGCGGGCCTGGCGCGCAAGGTGGCGCGAGTACGACCTATCGCGGTCATCAAGGGCTGAGTAACGATAACCGCCCCCTTCAACAGAAGGGGGCGGTTGCGTTTTCGAGGTGAGGTCAGTTATGCCATGCGGCTGACGTTAGCCGCCTTCAGGCCACGATCGCTTTGGGTGACCATGAACTGCACCTGATCGCCCTCGTGGAGGGTGCGGAACCCGCCGGACTGGATGTCGGAGTAGTGAACGAAGACGTCCTTGCCGCCATCTGAGGGGGTAATGAACCCGTAGCCTTTCTTCTCATCGAACCACTTGACGGTGCCGGTCCACACGGCGCTTTGATTGCTTTCCATATTCTCCATCTCAGGTAAGTCCTCCATACTGATGTAAATCTGTTGGTCCAGGCAAAACAACAGGCCGCTCTGAGGGCACCCTCTGAACGGCCTGTCACACATTTCGATCAGGGATTTGCAGCGAAGCACTCTGCATTACCTGATGTACGGGCGTACCATTCTGTCATTCCCTCTCACGGCTGTCGTGCCTGAACGAGAAAAAGTATACCATGTTTCGGTTGCCTGTCAAGCGCACGGCGCGCCGCACTCAGGGATGGAGGAGCTCTTCCTTGAAGGCCTCGCCCAGGCGGCGGATGCCTTCTACAATCCTATCCGGCCTGGCATTGGAGAAGTTGAGCCGCATGGCGTTGAAGCCGCCATCCTTGAGCGGGTAGAAATTGCAGCCAGGCACGTAGGCCACTTTGTTGGCCAACGCGGTCCGCATGAAGTCGAGGGTGTTGATCGGCTCCGGCACCTGCGCCCAGAGGAACAGCCCCCCGACCGGGCGGGTCCAGGAGCTGCCCTCGGGCCAGAATTCCTCGAGCGCCTCCAGCATGACGTCGCGCCGTTCGTGGTAGACGGTGCGAATCTTGCGCACGTGCGCCTTGAGGATGCCGCGTTGGGCAATGTCGTTGGCGATCATCTGATCGAAGGTGCTGGTGTGCAGGTCGGTGCCCTGCTTGCCCTGGACGAGTCGCCGGATGATTTCCGCCGGCGCGACAATCCAGCCGATGCGCAGGCCCGGCGCCAGCGTCTTGGAGAAGGTGCCGAGGTAGATCGTGCGCTCCGGCGCGAGCGCGGCGATGGGGATGATGTCCTCGCCCTCGAAACGCAGCGCGCCGTAGGGATCGTCCTCGACGATGATGAGGTCGTGTTCGCGCGCCAGCTCGACCAGGCGCAGGCGGCGTTCTTCGGAGAGGGTGGTGCCGGCGGGATTGTGGAAGTTGGGCAGCACGTAGATGAAGCGGGGGGTTTCCTTTTTCAGCAATTCTGGCAGCTCGTCTACGATCATGCCGTCGTCATCGAGGGGCACCGTCAGGAAACGCGCCTCGTAGGCCTGCCAGGCCTGGATGGCGCCGAGATAGGTAGGGCGCTCGGTGATGACCGGCGCGTCGGTGTCTATGAAGATTTTGCCGACCAGGTCCAAGGCTTGCTGTGAGCCGGTGGTGATCAGGATGTTATCCGCTCCGTGCTGAATGCCGTACCTGGCCATGGATTCGGCGAGATATTCCCGGAGGGGGCGGTAGCCCTCGGTGGCGCTGTATTGCAAGGCGGTCATTGGTTCTTCGCGTAGCAAGTACTCACACGCCTCCTCGATCTCGCGCACGGGGAAGAGCTCGGGTGCGGGCATACCGCCGCCAAAAGAGATCACATCTGGCTGTTCCGTCACTTTGAGCAGCTCTCGAATCGCGGAGCTCTGCATGTGTTGAGTGCGTTCGGCCAACAGCCGTTCCCATTGTACGCTGCCTTCGACGGAATTCGCATATACTGTCATAAAAGCCCTCCTTGGTCTTGTGGTGATGCAAAAAGTCTCCCTGCGAAGATGCCAGGCAGGGAGACAGGAACACAGCATTGCGGGCCAGGGCGGCCCGAACACAAAATCGCCCCTGACGCGGGTAGATTCAGCCAGGCGAGAAATGCAGCACGCTGCGCCATCATCATAGGTTCATTGTAGGCAAGTTCCGGGGGGCTGTCAACGGTGTTTCGTCACTGCACAACCTGACAATTAGCCAGCCGCCGGACGGCAGGGGAGGGCGGGGGATTTTCCTTGGATGGAAGTGGGTTATACTGACCTCATGGAACGACAGTTGACACCTGCAGCGCCAGCGCGTGCGGAGATTGTGGTGGTGAATTCGCGTTTCATCGCGACGCTGGCGCCGGTTTTCAGCGTGGAGGAAGCGCGCGCTTTCGTTGCCCGCATCAAAGCCGAATTCGCCGAGGCGACTCACAACGTGCCGGCGTTTGTCATCGGGCATGGGGCGTCGGTCATCACGCACTGCCATGATGACGGGGAACCGGCAGGGACGGCGGGGCGTCCGGCGCTGGCCGTGCTTCAGGGTAGCGGTCTGGGGGATGTGGCTGTGGTGGTGACGCGATATTTCGGCGGGACCAGGCTCGGGACGGGCGGCCTGGTGCGCGCTTACGGCGATGCGGTTCGCGCTGTTCTGGCGCTCACCCCTCGCGCCGTGAAGATGGTCACGCAAGTGCTGCTGCTGTCCATCTCCTACAGCAGTTTTGAGCGCGTGCGCCTGCTGATTCCGCGTTATCAAGGCAGCATCTTGGAAGAGGATTTCGGCGCGGACATTACCCTCACGGCGCGCTTTCCTCTCGCGCGCGTAGAGGAATTTCAGGCCGCGCTGCGGGAGCTCTCGCGCGGCGCATGGGAAGCCGTCGTGGTCGCGACCGAGCCGGCGACGTTGGTGCCGCTCGAAGAGTAGGGCAGCCCGGCGTTTGCCCCTTATGTCCTTCGTGTTAGAATACGGGCGATGGATCTGGGAATCGTCATCGTTAATTACAACACCTGCGAATTGCTGCGACGGTGCCTGGAAACCGTCTTTGCCAGCGTCGGGGTGATGTTCCGCGTTTGTGTGGTGGATAATGCCTCGCCGGATGAGAGCGCGGCCATGGTGGCGCAGGAGTTCCCGCAGGTGATGCTCATTGCCAACACGGAGAATGTTGGCTATCCGGCCGCGAACAACCAGGGGCTGCGGGCGTTAGGCTTTGAGGGCGATGGCGCGACGGCGCCGCGCTATGCGCTGCTGCTCAACCCCGATACGGAGCTGCCGTCAGACGCGCTGCAGCAGGTGGTGGCGCTCATGGAGGCGCGCCCGGAGCTCGGTGCGCTTGGTCCCAAGCTCGTCCGTCCCGATGGCAGCCTCGACCTGGCGTGCCGGCGTTCGTTTCCCTCACCGGAGGTTTCCTTCTACCGTATGGTGGGACTGTCGCGGCTGTTCCCCCAAAGCCGACGCTTTGGGCGTTACAACCTCACCTATCTCGACCCGGACGAGGAAGCTGAAGTAGACTCGGTGGTGGGCGCGTTCATGCTGGTGCGCCGGGAGGCCATCGTTCAGGTCGGATTGCTGGACGAGAGTTTTTTCATGTATGGCGAGGATCTCGATTGGGCCTTCCGCATCAAGCAGGCAGGATGGCGCATTCTGTACACGCCGCAGGTCACCGTGCTGCATGTGAAGCGTGCCGCAAGTCGTCAGAGCCCTCGCGCGCGGGTGGAATTCTGGCGTGCCATGGAGATTTTCTATCGCAAACATTACGCCGCTGAGACTCCGTGGCCCCTGCATGTTCTGATTCTCACAGCGATTTGGGTCGTTCTCAACTTCACGCGCTGCCTGATCAGGTTCAAGCTATGAAATACGAACGCGCAATTCGACGCTTCACGCTGTTTCTATTGTTGACCGATACGCTGATGGCCGGCGCCGCTTTTCTGGCGGCCTACGGCCTGCGCCTCGCGGTGCCTTTCCCTCAGGCCGCGGAGATGGGCCCGCTGCGCGAATATGTGGGGATGCTCGTGCTCCAGGTGGTCTCGGTCCTGCTCGTCCTGTTTTTTGCCCGGCTCTACAACCTTTCCTACTTCTCGCGCGTGGATGAGTTCTACGGCATCGTGGCGGCCTGCACCATTGGCACGCTCATGGGGGTCGCGCTGGGAGCGTTGATGCTGCGGGACTTCAACGTCGGGCGGGATTATTCTCGCGCGATGTTGGGCTATGTGTGGCTGTTGTCTATCCTTTTCCTCACGCTGGGACGGGTGCTGAACAGCTGGTTGCGACGCAGTCTGGTGCGCGCCGGCTGGGGACGGCGGCGGGTGTTGATCCTGGGGACGGGCTCCATCGCGCAGATGATTTTGCAGAAGATTCTCTGGACGCCGTCGTTGGGATATGATGTGGTAGGCATTGTCGCCAACAACGGTGATATGCCTGCGGCGCTCCTTGATGTGCCGGTGGTGGGCAAGACGGCGCAGTTGGGGGAGATCATCGAGGCCCTCCAGACTGACGAAGTCATCATTGCGCTTCCTGAGGAGACCTCGCATCAGGAAATCCTCTGGCTCATTTCCGAATGTGAGCGCGGACGGGTGACGATTCGGGTTTACCCTGACCTGTTCCAGATCATCGCCGGGCCGGTGAGCATTGGTGAGCTGGGGGGCCTGCCGCTGTTGACGGTGCGCGACATCGCCCAGACGGGGTGGCGGCGGATGGTCAAACGCGGGATGGACCTCGTGGGGTCGGTGGCGGCGCTGATTTTGCTTTCGCCGCTGATGATGATCATTGCCGTGTTGATCCGCCTCGAATCGCCGGGTGGGGTGTTCTACGCGCAGGAGCGGATGGGCCTGGACGGATGCCCTTTCCCCATGCTCAAGTTTCGCTCGATGCGCTCGGACGCTGAGAAGACGGGGCCGGGCTGGACCACTTCCGATGATCCGCGCCGCACGCGCGTGGGCGCTTTTTTGCGCAAGACCAACCTGGATGAGCTTCCGCAGTTCATCAACGTGCTGTTGGGGCACATGAGCCTGGTGGGGCCGCGCCCGGAGCGCCCGGTTTACGTGGAGCAGTTCCGGCGCAGTATCCCCCGTTACATGGAACGCCACCGTGAAAAGGCCGGGATGACGGGGTGGGCGCAGGTCAATGGCCTGCGCGGCGACACGTCCATCACGGAGCGTACCAAATATGATTTGTGGTACATCGAGAACTGGTCGTTGTTGTTGGACATCAAGATCATCGTGCGGACGGTATTGCAGATCTTCCGCTCGCCGAACGCCTATTGAGGCCACTGCATGAAGAAAGACGCGCGGACGACGGGTGTGGCGCCGGAACTGTACGACGAGGCTTATTTCCTCCATGCTTGTGAGGGCTACGCCGAGTTCACTTCCACGGAGGGGGTCGAGCTCTCCCGGCGGCTGGCGGCGGCATGGCGGGTGGCCGGGGTCGCGCCGGGCATGACGATTCTGGATGTCGGCTGTGGGCGCGGCGAGATTTTGCGGCACGTCGCGGCATTGGGAGCGCGCGCCCTGGGGGTGGACTATGCGCCTGCCGCCGTGCGCATGTCCCGCCGTGTAGGGGATGCCGTGCCGGCGGGCCAGTATCCGGTCGGCGTCTACCGGGCGGACGCGAAGCATTTGCCTTTTCCCGCCGCCGGTTTCGACCGGGTGTTGATGCTTGATATCGTGGAGCACCTTTACCCGCCAGAGCTCGATCAAGCAGTGGCCGAGACTTTTCGCGTCTTGCGACCGGGGGGCCGGCTGGTGGTGCACACCGCGCCCAACGTGTGGTATGATCGCTACGCTTACCCGGTGGTGCGCACGGTGCGACGTTTGATGGGGCAGGGGGCGGCCTATCCGCGCAACCCTCGGGAATTTCTGGTGCCGGAGAACGTTCTCGTGCACGTCAACGAGCAGTCGCTGGTAAGCCTGCGCCGGGTCTTGCAGCGGGCGGGTTTCCGCGACATCCGCGTCTGGCTCAGCAGCCCGCCTCAGCAGCGCCGTGAAGGGGCGGTGTTGGGGGAATTGCGTCATTTCCTTTTCGGCGCGCCGCCGTTTCGGTGGTTCTTCGAGCGCGAGATTTTTGCCGTAGGGGAGAAATGAAAGATCGGCGCCCGGTTGATGAGCTTTCCATCGAGGAGCTGGAGGAGATCCTCCGCCTGAAAAAACGTGAGGCGCGTCTGGAGCGACTGCGCCTGCGTCAGGGAGAGCCGCCGGCGGCCCCGGCTGAATCTTCTACGCCGCCCGCGCCATCACCGGTGCCGCCGCCGTCGGGACGCTACAGCAGTGTGATCGTGGAGGCTAAATCGCGCAGCAGCCCGCCTTCCCGTGGCATTCGCTGGCGCTGGATCGCCGATCGGCTGTTGCTGCTGGTCGAGATGCTGGCGCTGTTGGGGTTGGTCGTCGTCGTGGGGCAGCTGCTGCTCACCATCCGCACGCTGAACGCCGAGAGTCAACAGCAGCAGGCGCTGCCTACTTCTACGCCAACGCCGGTGATCAACGTGATCGTGCTGCCCGGCGGGCACACGCCGCCGGATGTGCGCGGCGAGTCGCAACCGCTGGCGGTGCCGGCGCACTTGCAGCCTCTCGTCGCGGAAATCACGCCGCTGCCGCCGCCCACGCCGGGGCCGGAACAGGCACAGCGCCTCGTCATTTCGGCCATCGGCGTTGATGCTCCGGTCGTCGAAGGCGACGATTGGGAGACCCTCAAAAAGGGGGCGGGGCATCACATTGGCAG
>JAAZNO010000237.1 GCA_012798275.1 Chloroflexota bacterium | reverse complement strand
GCGAACGCGACCGGCGGCGGACACGCGGCTCAGGACGTGCAGGACACTCTCATGAAGGCCGTGCACGATTTCGTGGGGTCCAACGCGCAGAGCGATGACATCACTTTGATGGTGCTGGTGCGCGATCTGGAATGCGAGGTTTGCCCGGAGCATCCTCTGGCGGGCCTTCCGATGGATTAGGTGGATTTGTCTCCGACGTCACAGCCGCTTTTTCCCCCTCGGTCCTGGTAATTCCTACAGTAGACGTGCGCCCCCGGTTCTGTTACACTGGATCATGCAGCAGGTGCTGCTATTTCAGACAGATTTACAGAACTGTGGAGGTGCGTATGACTCAGAATATGACAACGCCCGTTGGCGCGGAGCTCTCCGCGTCGCGTTCGGGGACGGCGGGAGGGTGGTTGGGACGCCTGTACCGCCTCGCCGTGGTGATTTTGACGGCTTTTGTGGTGGTGGGGCTGGTCTTCGTCATCGGACGCTCTGCTATCTACAAAATTCACGAATATGAGCGCGGGCTGCACCTGCGCGGCGGGAGGTTCGTGCGCGTCGAGCAGCCGGGCTGGCATGTGCAGATCCCGCTGGTGGATACGGTCATCATCGTGACCATCAACGAGCGCCTGGGATATGTGGAGCGCCTGGCGGCGATGACTTCGGATAACGTCACCATGGACGTGTCGCTGCAATACACCTATCGGGTGACCCAGCCGGAGCGCTTCGCCCTGGAGGTGAGCGACCCGGAGCGCATTGTCTTCGAATTCGTCCAGGGCAAGTTGCGGGATGTGATCAACACGAAGACGATGGCCGAGGTGATGGACAACCGCGCGGCGATCAACCTGGAGGTGATGCAGACGCTCCGTGAGATCGAGACGCGCTACGGCGTGGAGTTCATCACGGTGCAGATTCAGAGCGCTTCGCCGCCGGAGGAAGTCGTCGCCGCGATCAAGGACCGCATGGTCGCAGGGCAGCGGCAGGCGCAGGCCGAGGCAGAGGCGGCGCAGCGGCGCACGCTGGCCGACGCGGAGTTCTACGCGGCGCAGAAGCAGGCGGATGGCGAAGCCTATCAGATCGCGCAACTGGCGCAGGCCGAGGCGCAGCGCATCGCCCTGATCTCCGCGGCGCAGCAGGAGGCGACACGCGCCATCCTGGCGACCCTGGCGAGCGGCGGGCCGTTGGCGGAGCCGTACATTCAGGTGCTCCTGGCGCAGGAATTGCGTGAGAACAGCAAGTGGATCATCAACGGTGAGGGGCAGTCCATTCTCGACTTGCGGGAATCATCGAAGAGCTCCGGGGCCGCCGTCACGCCGTGAGCGCCCGCCGGGAGTGTGCCATGAACGCGCTGAAGAGAATCACGCATGGAGGGGGGCTTGCGGGTAGCCATCCTGGGGCGACGGTCAGTGCCCCAGCCCTGGGGCTGAACCGCGAGGGTCCATGGCGGTCGCCTGGCGCCGGCGCGAGTTGAGACAGGAGGACGCATGAAAAAATCGTTATGGCTGTTACCTCTGGTCTTGCTGCTGGTGATCGTGGGCGCCGTGATGGGGGTGCGCAACGGCATCGGGCCGGTGCGGCAGGAGACGCTCGCCCAACCGCACATCTATGCCTACCGCGATTGGCAGAGCACCGGCCTCATGCTTCACACCGGCGATCGGGTCTACATCCGCGCGCGGGGCACCTGGCTCTACACGCCCGGCGAGTATCACGGCCCCGAAGGCCATGCGAAGTATCGCGCGCCGAACACCTATCCCATCCCGGCCATTCCGGGCGGCATCCTGTTGGGGCGCATCGGCGACGCGGGGCAGCCCTTTGCGGTGGGGCGCGGTCGTACCGTGGTCGCCGATCGGGAGGGCTTGCTCTATCTGCGCATCAACGACGACATCCTGAGCGACAACGCCGGCTATGTCGAGGTCGAAATCACGGTGACCCCTTACGAGGCGCCTGAGTGAAAAATGGGTGTTAGCGGCATTGTGTAAAGGATAGTCCCCGGAAAAGAGGGAGATTATGTCACAAGTCAACAAACTGAAGACCGTGGGTCGAGCGGTATTTCTGGTGTTTCTGCTGGTGACAATGAGGGGACCCTGGTTTGCCGATAGCCACCCGGCGACAGAGGCGACCTGCCCTCCTCCTCTTGTCTGGCTGGGTGGTGGTTATTGCGCGTGTCGGATATCTTTCACGGCATTTGTAGAAGATGTCATTTCAGACCGAAGTTTGTTGCGGCTCCTCTGCCTGCCACCAGCGCTACCTGTTCTCAGTACCCTGCTTCTTCTCTTGATCGGAGAGCGTCGGTGGCTGTGGGTCTGTCACCTGAGCGCATGGGGAATAGCAGGTATTTACGCGTTCCTTTGGTTCGGCGGAGTCTGGTATGCGCACCGGGGGGTACTGATTTTATGGGGTGCCGGGCTTGGTGGCGTGGTAGCAGTCGCCATGTTGGTAGGGGAAATGCTGATAGCAAGACGCCAGTTTTCTATGAGTCACCGTGAAGAGTTGTCTTGACAAATTCGCGCTCATTCCAATAAGCATGGACCATAAAGCTGCCTGACACCCTATGCAGGCGAGGGGGGCGATGCCTGGCTAATTCGGGCGAGTCGGAATGACCCGCCCCGCGCCTGATGTTAGCCGATGGGTAAGGGGTGAGGGGTGAATTCTTGTCCGTGAGCGCTGTTAGGAGGGATGCAGGTGCTCTCATTGGCCACGGGTAAAATCGCCCGGCTGGAATGAATTTCGGGACGCTCATGATGCTGACCCGGCTGGAGCGGGCTACTTGAACAACGCGCTTTAGCGTGTTTGCTTGTATCAGGCTGGGGATTCTATCCCCAGCCTGTGTTTTTGGGGATGGCAGGCTACGCGAGCCCCTTGCGGCTCAGCATCCCCCCGCTGCGGCGATGGCGCACGGCGACGGCCTCTGCCAGAATCGAAAGGGCGATCAGCGCCGGCTCCTTGCCGCCGATGTCCAATCCCACCGGCCCGTAGATGCGCGCCAGCTGCGCTTCCGAGAATCCCGCTGCGAGCAGCTCGGCGTGACGATCCGCCTGGGTCTTCCGGCTGCCCAGAAAGCCGATGTAGGCGGCCTCGCTGTTGAGCGCCAGGGTCAGCGCGGGAATGTCGAACTTGGGATCGTGGAAGAGGACGATCACGGCCCAGCCGGGCCCCAATTCTTCTGCCGTGAAGACGTCCTGGGGCCAGCCGAAGCGCGTTGCCACGCCGGGGAAACGTTCCGCGCGCAGAAAAGCGCGCCGCGCATCGCTGACGATGACTTCATAGCCGGCGAGTTTTCCCAGCTGGGCCAGCGGCACGGCGATGTCGGTCGCGCCGAAGATGAGCAGGGTGGGAGGCTGCGGGAACACTTCGACGAAGACTTCCCCCTGGGGGTAGCTGTGCTTCTGCGCGTGGGGGCCGGGCCACGCGGCGCTGAGATCCGCCAGCACGGCGGCATCGAGGGCGGGATCGCCTAGCGACCCCAACACGCTGCCATCGGCTTTGCGGAGCAGATGGCGGGGCGCGTCGGTGCGGGTGGCGAATCCGACCGGACGTTGAGCTTCCAGCTCCGCGATGAGCACCTCGTAGATCGGGGTGTAGCGCTCCACGAGGACATCAATCGCGCCGCCGCAGGCCAGGCCCGCGCCCCAGGCCTGCTCATCGCTGATTCCGAAGAAGGGGCGGCGGATTTCGGCCTCCCCACGGAGGATGAACTCCATTTCGGCGATGGTATCGCCATCCACGCAGCCGCTGCTCACCGAGCCGGCGACGTCGCCATCACCGGTGAGCAACATCCGCGTCCCCGCCGGGCGCAACGAGGAACCGCGCGTTTCCACGATGGTGGCCATGGCGATGTCGGTTTTGCCCTCAGCTTTCCAACGTTTGAGATCGGCCAGTAGTTCTTTCATGTTTCCTCCAAGAGGGGTAATGGGTGAGGGGTCATGGGGAAGGGGCGAGGGGGCATGGGAAAAAGGAGCGCGTCGCTCATTGGCCGTCACTCCTCGCGTTTCCCCCATTCGTGACGCTTGACCGCGCCATCCTCAAAGACGCGGACGACTTCGAAGCGCACGCGCCCGGCGG
>JAAZNO010000236.1 GCA_012798275.1 Chloroflexota bacterium | reverse complement strand
CGCGGGGGGAAGGGGCCAGGGGATAGGGGGCAAGAGTTGATTCTCAATCTTCAGCAATCACCAGGAAATCTTGCGTTTTTTAGTCAGTGGCAGTACCTTTGTCACGCAAGTAATTTTTTCGCTGATTCGCTGACTGTTGACTCGCTAATCTCTATTTTCTGAGGAGACACCAGAATGCTCAAATTGAAACACGGAACTGACCTGCTCACCGCGCTCGGCGGAATCACGACGGAGGAAGCCGCGCGGGCGCTGTTTCAGGCGCGCTGCGACCTCATCACCCAGGCGCGGCTGGACGCCATCCGCACGCCCGACGCGCGGATCAAAATCGCCAACGCCATCGTGATGCTCGACCCCGCCGACGTCTTTGTCAACACCGGTTCGGAGGACGATCGGCAATGGGTGCGCGAGCTGAGCCTGCAAAAGGGCGAGGAACAGGCGCTCCCCATGCCCGGGCACACCATCCATTTCGATCTCCCTGAAGAGCAGGGGCGGGTGGTGGATAAGACGCTCTACATCGTCAACCCCGACGAAGAGGTCAGCGTGCTTGCCAAAAGCATCCTCCGCGATGAGGCGCTCGCCTATGTCCAGCAACACATGACCGGCCTGGCGCGCGGTAAGACGTTGCTGGTCGGCTTCTTCAATCGCGGGCCGATTGGGGCGCAGGCAGCCATCCCCGCCATGGAGATCACCACCTCCGCCTATGTGATGCACTCGGCCAACATCCTCTACCGCAACGTCTACCAGCAATTCGATCGGGAAGCGGCCCGCGCGGGCGAATTCTTCACCAACGTGCACAGCGAGGGGCCCAACCGCCCGGAGGATTTCCCCGCCATGCGCGTCTTCATGGACCGCAGCTGGCTGACGACGTATGCACTGCTGTGCACCTACGCCGGCAACACGCTGTTGCTCAAGAAGGGCAACCATCGCTTCGCCGTGGATCTGGCGACCTACTACCGACGGGGCCGCGAGCTCTCCGAGCACATGTTCATCACCGGGCTGACCGCGGCCGACGGACGGAAGACCTTCTTCGCCGGCGCTGCGCCTTCGGGCTGCGGCAAGACGACGACGGCGATGGTCGGTGATGACTTCATCGGCGACGACCTGGCGCAGATCTGGATCGCCGCCGATGGGACGCTGCGCGCGGTCAACCCCGAAAAGGGCATCTTCGGCATCATCCAGGACGTGAACGCCGAGGGCGACCCGCTGCTCATGCAGGCGCTGACCACCCCGGGCGTGGAGGTGATCTGGTCCAACGTGCTGATCACGCCGGAGGGCGAGCCGCGCTGGGTAGGCGACGGCAAGCCGCTGCCCGCACGGGGCGTCAATTACACCGGCGAGTGGTGGCCCGGCAAGACCGATGCGACGGGCGCTCCCATCCCCATGTCCAACCCCAACGCACGCTGTACCCTGGCCTGTCGCGCGATCGGCAATTACAACGAGACCATCGCCGAAGACCCCGCCGGCGTACCGCTCAGAGTCATCACCTACAGTGGGCGCGACAGCGACACGATGCCGCCGGTCTGGGTAGCGAAAAACCCCGATCATGGCG
>JAAZNO010000030.1 GCA_012798275.1 Chloroflexota bacterium | reverse complement strand
TGCAGGTCGTCTTGCGCACGGGCGGCAGCTCGCAGATCCCGATTTTCGTGGCGCTGCTGGAGCGGATTTTCGGCTACGAGAAGCTGCGCGCGATGGACCCCCTCACCTCGGTGGTGGGCGGGATGGCAGTGGTGGCGCAGGAGGACGCCGGACGGCGCCCCGGCGCTTATGCCGCGCGCTACGTCTCCCCGATCACGGGGGCGCAGGTCGCCAGCTCGCACCGCTATCGCCAGACCTTCTTGCGCTCATTTCGCCCCGCCTACACCGACCAGCCTTACCCCATCATGCGGCTGCCGCTGGCGTTGAGCGGCCTCCCTGCCATTCAGACCGCCGACCTGGACTATGGCGTGCGCCGCGATTCTTTCCTGCATTTTTACCTGGAGCGCCCGGCGAAGGTCTACGTGGCGTATCTGGGGCTGGCCAAGGGCATTCCTGACTGGCTGCAGACGTTCACGCCGGAGCCAATGTCTCTCGAAATTGATCATCCCGGCGGGCGGATGCCCTTCGTGGTGTACAGCCGCGATTTCCCGGCGGGCAAGGTGTCGCTGGGAGGCAATCAGGCGCCGGGGAGCGTCGGTCCCGCGTTCATGAATTACCTGGTGGCGGTGCGGCCCCTGGAATAGAAGGAGACGCCATGTGCTGTGGCGCACCTCGCGCAAGCACAAAAATGTGAGCTGTTTTCCCCCCGGCCCCCCTTCCCCTACCGGTGGAAGGGGGAGAAAAAATAAAGGGGCTTTGCAGGCGGGCTACGCCCGCCTGCAAAGCCCCACAAAAAAACTCCCCTTCCCCCCGCGTGCGCGGGGGAAGGGGAAGGGAATAGGGGGCAAAAGTTGACTCTCAATCTTCAGCAGTCGCCATGAAATCTTGTTTTTTGGTCAATGGCGGTACCTTTGTCACGCAAGTGATTTTTTCGCTGATTCGCTGACTGCTGACCGCTGATCTCTATTTTTGAAGGAGCGACCGATGACCACGCTGGCAGAACGCAGTTTGGCGCTTCATGCGCATTACAGGGGCAAGATTCAGAGCGCGCCGAAAGTGCCGGTGACCGGCCTGGCGGACTACAACCTCTGGTACACACCCGGCGTGGCGGAGCCGTGTCTGGCAATCGCCGCCGAGCCTGAGCGCGTGTGGGAGCTCACCAACCGGGGCAACACCGTGGCGATTGTCTCCGATGGGACGCGGGTGTTGGGCCTGGGTGACATCGGCCCGCTGGCGGGATTGCCGGTCATGGAGGGCAAGGCGCTGATCTTCAAGCTGCTTGGCGGCGTGGACGCGGTCCCGCTGATGCTGGCTGTGAGCGAGCCGGACGCTTTTTGCGCGACAGTTGCGGCGGTAGCACCGACGTTTGGCGGCATCAATTTGGAGGACATCGCCCAACCGCGTTGCTTCGAGCTGCTGTCGCGGCTGCGGCCGGCGCTTGACATCCCGGTGTGGCACGACGATCAACAGGGCACGGCGACGGTGGCGCTCGCGGCGGTGCTGAATGCGCTGGCGCTGGTGGGCAAATCGCTGGGGAAGGCCCGTCTCGCGCTGGTGGGAATGGGCGCGGCGAATGTGGCGGTATATCGCCTGCTGAAGGTCGCCGGCGCCGATCCGGGCGCGATCATCGCCTGCGACGCCGGCGGCACGCTGCACCGCGGGCGGCGCGATCTGGAAGCACAGGCCGCAGTCGCGCCGCAATGGAGCGTCTGCCTGGAGAGCAACGCCGAAGGCATCGTCGGCGGTATCCCCGAAGCGCTTGCCGGGGCGGATGTGGTGCTCGCTTTCAGCCGCCCCGGCCCCGACGTGATTCGACCGGAGTGGGTCACCGCCATGGCGCGTGACGCCATCGTGATTGCGGGGGCCAATCCCGTGCCCGAAATCCATCCCCAGGCGGCGCTTGCAGCGGGAGCGCGCATCGTCGGTACCGGGCGGAGCGATTTCCCCAACCAGGTCAACAACGCGCTCGCCTTCCCCGGCATTTTTCGGGGCGTCCTGGATGTGCAGGCCTGCACCATCACTGACGCGATGGCGGTCGCCGCGGCGGAAGCGCTCGCGGGTTGTGCGCAGGATGGTGGGGTACGCGAGGATCACATCCTCCCGACGCTGGAGGAGCCGGAGGTGGCCGTGCGGGTGGCCGTGGCGACGGGGCTCGCCGCGCAGGCGGAAGGGGTGGCGCGACGTCCCGGCACCGCCGCGGAGCTGGAGGCGCGGGCGCGGACGGCCATCACTGCCGCGCAGTGCCTGGCGCTTTCGTGGTAAACCAACCGGCGGGACCTCAGGGATCCCGCCGGTTTCGCGTAGTCCAGCAAGGGCTCAATCACCGCCGAGATAGGCTTCCCGAACTTGCGGATTGGCCGCGAGCGCCTGCGCCGCACCGGCGAGCTGGATGGCCCCGGTCTCCAGGACATAGCCGCGATGGGCAACGGAGAGCGCCATGTGCGCGTTCTGCTCCACCAACAGGATGGTCACGCCCGACCGGTTGATCTCCTGGATGATGTTGAAGATTTCCTCCACCAGGATGGGTGCCAGCCCCATCGAGGGCTCATCCATCAGCAGCAGGCGCGGCCTGGCCATGAGCGCTCGTCCGACTGCCAGCATCTGCTGTTCGCCGCCGGAAAGCGTCCCGCCTGTTTGAGCCGTCCGTTCTTTGAGGCGGGGGAACAGGTGGAATACCTGCTCCATGCTGTCCGCCACCTCTTGCTTGTCGGTGCGGGTGAAGGCGCCCATTTCCAGGTTCTCGCGTACTGTCAACGGCGCGAAGATGTGGCGTCCCTCCGGGACGTGGATCAGGCCCTGCTGCACGATGACGTCGGCGCCCATGCGGCTGATGACTTTGTCCGCGTAGCGGATCTCGCCGCGGTCGGGGCGCAGCAAGCCGGAGATCGTCTTCAGCGTGGTGGACTTCCCCGCGCCGTTGGCGCCGATCAGCGTGACGATTTCACCCTCGTCCACATAGAAGGTGAGGCCGTGCAGCGCGCGAATCGCGCCGTAGGAAACATAGAGGTCGTTGACTTCAAGCAATGCCATGGGGGGCCTCCTTCCTATTTAAGGAACGCCGTCTGGCGGCCCAGATAGGCTTCGACCACCAGCGGGTTGTCGCGTACGGCGGCGGGAACCCCGCGGGCAATCACCTCACCGAAATCCATGACCGTGATCCACTCGCAGATGTTCATCACCAGTCTCATGCGGTGTTCCACGAGCAGAATGGTGAGGTTGAACTGCTGACGGATGAAACGGATCAGCTCCATCAGCGCGTCAATCTCTTGGGGGTTCATGCCGGCTGCCGGTTCGTCGAGAATCAGCAACTCCGGGTCGGTCGCCAGAGCGCGGGCGATTTCCAGCCGGCGCTGCAAGCCGTAGGGGAGGCTGCCGGCGATGTCGTTCTGCCGCTGCTCGAGGCCGAAGATCGCCAGGAATTCCTGCGCGCGTTCGGTCAAGTAGTCTTCTTGCTCTCGGTAGGCCTTGTTGCGCACGATGCCGTCGAAGAGCGTGTATCCCGCGTGGGGATGGTAGGCGATGCGCACGTTGTCCAGCACGGTGAGTTTGGAGAACAGCCGGATGTTCTGGAACGTGCGGGCGATGCCTAGCTGGATGATCTCGTGGGAGGGGATGCCGAGGAGCTCCATGCCGCGGAAGCGAATGCTGCCCTCTGAGGGCTGGTAGACGCCGGTGATCAGGTTGAAGACGGTGGTTTTCCCCGCCCCGTTGGGGCCAATCAGGCCGATTAGCTCTCCCTGCCGCAAAGTGAGATCGAAATTGTGGACGGCGCGCAGGTTGTCGAAGAACTGGGTCAATCCCTCGATTTCAAGCAACGCCGGGCGCGCTTCCACTTCTGCGGGCAATCCCTCTGGGCGTCCCTTCATGGCGCCACCTCCTCACTGGCGGCTGCTTCACCCGGTTGAGGTGAGGCGGATCGCGTACGCAATTTGGCGAGAGGGCGCTTCAGATACGGGAACTCGTATTGGCCGAAGAGCCCTTCCGGGCGCAGCAACATCATGATCAACAGCACCAGGGGATAGACGACGAACCGCCACGTCTCGAATCCCTGGGGCAGGAACAACCGCAGCGCTCCTTCCAGGAGGAGGATCCACAGGAACCCGGTGATCATCGTGCCGGTCATGCTGCCCAGTCCGCCAAAGACGACGATGATGAGGGGGTTGAAGGACTGGATGAAGTTGAAGGATTGGGGATGTAGAAATGCCAGGTCATGGGCGCGGATGCCACCTGCCAGGCCTGCGAACACGCTGCCGACGACAAAGGGCAGCAGTTTGGCCTGCGTCACGTCAATGCCTACCAGTTCCGCCGCGCGTTCGTCCTCGCGCACGGAGAGGATGGCCCGGCCGGTGCTGGAGTGCAGCAGGTTGCGCATCACCACGACTACCAGCAGGAAGCAGAGGAACACCCAGGTCCAGGTAGTCCATTGGGGAATCCCGACCATCCCGCGCGCTCCTTTCATTTCGGGGAAGGGCAGGATGGTGTCGGTATTGTCCAGCAGCACTTTGACGATGATGGTAAAGCCCAGCGTCGCGATGCCGAAATAATCTGAGCCGAGGCTCAGCACCGGAATACCGAAGAGGAAGCTGGCGATGCCGGCGATCGCTGCCCCGCTGACGAGCGCCAGGAAGAAGACGATTTGCTGGGTGACGGCGGGGGGCAGTGCGTTGAGCACGGTCAGCAGGAGGGGTTCCAGCAGCGGGCGCAGGCCGATGACCGCTATCCCGTATCCCAAGACCGTCGTCAGCAGGTAAGCCAGGAAGCGGGTGGTCACTCTGACATTGTAAAAACGCCGCAGGAAGACCGCCACCAGAGCGTACAGCCCCAATACCACGGCGGAACCCAAGAAGCCCACCACAATGCCGGAGGGATCTTCGTTTAGCCAGCGCCAGGTGACATCAGCCGCGGCGTAAGCGCCGAGGGCGTAGAAGCCATATTGTCCCAACGAGAATTGGCCGTTAAACCCGTAGATCAGGTTGAGGCCGAGGGCCACGATGCTGATGGCGGCGCCCCAGAAGATAATGCCGCGCCAGAAGTTGTTGAGGACTCCCAGGCTCAGGAGGAGCTGGACGATGATGTAAATCGCCAGCATCGCCCCGAAGAAGGTGAGGGTGGATTTCTTGATATTTTTCATGGCTTTTACTTACACTTTCTCCCCCGGGGGCTCGCCGAAAAGGCCCTGCGGACGGAACAGCAGCACGATAATCAGCAGCGAGAAGGAGATGGCGTCACGCATGGGGGTGGAGATGAAGGACGCCGCCAGTGTTTCGGCCTGTCCCATGATCAAGGAGCCGACCAGCGCGCCGGGAATGCTCCCGATGCCGCCCAGCACCGCCGCCACGAAGGCTTTCATGCCGGGGATGATGCCCATCAGGTGATGGACTTGCTTGAAGGCCGTGGCGTACAACATCCCGCCGGCGCCGCCCAGGGCGCCACCCAGGGCAAAGGTGGCGGTGATGACCGTGTCCACGTTGATGCCCATCAGGCGGGCCGTTTGCTTGTCGTAGGCGGCCGCGCGCATGGCCTTGCCCAGGCGCGTCTGGCTGACGATGTATTGCAGGACGACCTGCAGCAGGATCGAGCCACCCATGATCACCAGGGCCACGTTGGAAACCGATAGATCCCACACGCCTCTTTCAGTTTGGATGCGCAGGGTGGTGAGGGTCAGCACGACAGCAAGGAACCCGCCCAGCAACATGCCCAGCTGGAGCAGGGGGTGTTGGGCCCACAGCCGCATTTTGGCGTTGCCCCGCTTTCCCATGGCTCGCAGGATGAAATACGCGCCGATCGAGGACCCAAACAGCGCCCAGAGCGCGACGAGCACGCCGATGGGAATGATGCCGGCGCTGAAAACCGCAATCTCGAAGGGACGCGGATAGGTGATGTAGTTGTTGGTCAGGGCGAAGGGGAGGGCGCCGAAATACTCGAGGAAGAAGGACACGGCGATCGCGGTGATGAGCGCTGCAATGCGCGGCTTCTCGCGCAGGGGGCGATAGGCAAACCGTTCAATCACTATGGCCAGGACTGCCGATACCACCATCGTCAACAGCATCACGGTGACCGTCCCCAGGACGATGCTCAGGCCCGGGGCGAGGCCCGGAATGAGCCGGGTGGGCCAGTTGTGCAGGTCCAGGACCGAAATGGCAAAGAAACTGGTGAAGGCGCCGACCATAAAGACATCCCCGTGGGCGAAATTGATCAACTTCACGATACCATAGACCATGGTATAGCCCAAGGCGATGAGTGCGTAGATAAATCCGAGCTGCAGGCCGTTCAGCATCTGCTGAATGAACAGGGGCGGGTTATTTATCAATTGTTCGCCTAGAACAAACAACACCCCCATCCCGCCAAGCGCGAAGATCCCGGAACTGATGTAGTTCAGGGTTTGCCCATCGCGCCGTTTCAGAATCATAGCGGCTTTACTGCGGGAGCGTTCCACTGCTGCCATGCAAGCCTCCTCTGGTGTCAAAACTCGGTCTCAGGGCCGGGCGGTCCATGCCAACCCGGCCCTGAGATGGTAATGCCGGACGAGCGCGGGTTACGGCTCGATCGTGGCCACGTACTTGACGACGCCGCCAGTGACTTGCAGCATCGCCGCGGCCTTGACGGGGTTATGCTGCGTGTCGTAGGAGATCTCGCTGGAGACCACCGGGAACACGCCGCCCTCGATGGCCTTGGCCACAGCGGCGGGGTCCGCCACGCCGGCCTGCTCGATGCTCTTGAGCAGCACGATGGTGGCATCATACGCCAGGGTCGCCAGGGCGTCGGGAACGCTGCCGTACTTGGCCTGATACTTCTTCACGAAGTCCTGGACCTCCGGGCGAGGGTCCTCCGGCGAGTAGTGATTGGTGAAGTAGCCCCCTTCCAGCGCTGCTTCGTCCAGATCGGGGGAATCCCAACCATCGCCGCCCAGGAAGATCGCCGTCATGCCCTTCTCGCGCGCTTGCGCGGCGATCACGTTGACGGTGGAGTAATAATCCGGCAGGTACAGGATGTCGGGGTTGGCATCCTTGGCCTTGCTGATAATGGCGGAGAAGTCCTGATCGTCGCCGGTGTAGGTTTCCTTGACGAGGACCTGACCACCGCCGGCCTCGAATGCGGCGATGAAGTATTCGGCCAAACCACGGACATAGTCATTCCCCTGATCCAGGAAGACGGCAGCCGTCTTGGCGTGCAGGTTTTCGAGGGCGAATTTCGCGGCCGCAGTGCCCTGGAAGGGGTCAATGAAGCACGCGCGGAAGATGAGGCTCTTGGTGTTGCCCTGGGCGTCCACCGTCACCGCCGGGTTGGTGGAGGTGGGGCTGATCTGCAGCACGCCTTTGGCCATGGCGATTTCTGAGATTGGAATGGAGGCGCTGGAGCAGACCTCGCCGATGATGAACTTGGCGCCGTCCTGATCAATGACTTTGTTGGCGGCGCTAACGGCGGCCTCGGCGCTGCACTGGCTATCCTCGACCACGACTTCGATGGGGCTGCCCAACAGGCCGCCCTTGGCGTTCCACTCCTCAATGGCCATCATGGCGCCATCGCGGGTGGACTGCCCGAAGGTCGCCACATCCCCACTCAGCGGGGCCAGGATGGCGATCTTGACGGCTTCGCTGCTCTTGCCGCAGGAGCTAAACGCCAGCAAGGAGATCAACAACAAGGCACTTAGAATAACCGATCGTGAACGCATCTCTTCCTCCTTAAGCCTGACTTAATAAAGGTCATTGGTACAACTGCTTGCAAAGTGGGTTATGGTAGAGCGCTGATCTTGAACTGTCAATCACACCTCCTCCATAAAAAATAATACGTGGCAAAGAAGGGGGGGGGGGACTTCCTGGCAGGGTCCACTAGCGCCACGTTCTTACATTGTAACAAAAAGCGGGAACATGTCAAATTTGACCATGACAAAAAGCCGGATATAATAAGAAGAAGCTCCTTGAAATGCCTCGTATCAGGCTGGGGATGCCATCCCCAGCCTGATACGAGCCAGGCGCGCTTCAGCGTGCTGTTTGAGGATGTATCAGCCCCGAGGGGCAGGAATTTCTGATCTGATGCGTGAAATTCGTGTTCATTCGGGGGCCATTTTCTGAGGAGGAGAGTATGCGCAGCACTCGTTCACGCCTTATCTGGTTCATCGTGTTGCAGGTCGTGGCGCTCATTATTTATCCGCCGGCGTTCTTCAGCCGCGCGCCCCAGGCGGCGGTATTGCCGCCAGTCTTGTTGGTGTTGCTGGCCTTGACGTTGTTGGGCATGAACACCGGGACTTTGGCGCTTGCCTCTGGTCGGACGGCCCTTAACCTGATCCAGGGTATCAATATTGTGGTGCGCTTGATCATGTTTTTCCCCAACCTGAAGGGCAGCGGCGCGTGGGATGTGGCCTTGATGCTGGCGCATCTGGTGGGGATGGGATTATCGTGGTTCTGCATGATGAAACTGGAGCAGTTGCCCCTGGCGGAGCTCAGCTTCCGCCCAGACAGTCTTGACCAGGTGTGAGGTGCAGGCGGGATGCGCTGCTCAGCCGGCTAGCGGGAGCGATGAAGGCGTCTGCCATGGCTGGATGAGTGGGCGTGTTTGACAATGCCTGGGTTTAGGTTACAATACGTCTGCCTGCTTGTGGGCCGCATGTCGTGCGGCCCTTTTGATTGCGACGGGATGTGGATCGCCGGTGACGGTACAATCAAATATCTACCTGACGGGTCAGTGGCCCGCAGGGATTTCTGGCAAATGGAGGAGATGTAATGGAACGGATTCAACTGTCGGCCATGCCCCGGGAGGTCATCGGGAAACAGGTCAAGCACCTGCGCGATGCGAATTTGATCCCTGGGGTGATCTACGGACACGGTTTTGAGCCCTTGCCGGTACAATTTGCCGCGCGGGATCTGGAGCTCGTCTTGCAGCGCGCCGGCACCAGCACCTTGTTGAATATTGAGGTCGCCGGCACGTCCCAGCCCTATACCGTCATCGTCCGCGATGTGCAGCGCCATCCCCTCAAGCGCTACGTGACCCATGTGGATATGCAAGCCCTGAACATGGCAGAGACGGTGCGTGTGGCAATCCCTGTGGTGTTGTCCGGTGACTCCCCGGCGGTGCGCGACCTGCACGGCATGTTGCTGCACCTCATCACCGAGGTTGAGGTGGAAGGTCTGCCGTCGGCCCTGATCCCCGCGATCGAGGTGAACGTTTCGGGTCTGACCGAGCTGGGCGCTGCGCTGACGGTGGGCGCTCTGGCGATCCCTGAAGGGCTCAAGATCCTCACTCCCGCTGAGGAAATCGTGGTCCAGGTCAGTATGCCGGAGGAAGAAGAGGAAGAAGAAGTTAAGGCAGCTGTTGAGCCAGCGGCTCCGGCTGAAGTCGAGGTGGTCCGCAAGCG